>JAWKHS010000024.1 GCA_041394705.1 Vicinamibacterales bacterium | reverse complement strand
ACCGCCGACCTGGCGATGTACGACGCCAAGGCCGCCGCCTCCCGCGTGCGCCCGGCGCTGGTTCGCACCTCCGCCTGACCTCGGGCCGGGGGCCCGGCACCCGATGCCTGCCGCTTCCGTTCTGCCGAGGCGGCGAGGCCGCCCGGGCGCCCGATCTCGGCCGATGCAACGCCAGCCCGGACTCTCCCGTCAAAGCCATCACATCGGGAGGATGCTGATGACCACCACCATGACCCGGGCCGCCGCCGTGCTGTTGGCCGTTGTCGCGCTGGGCCGGCACGACGTGGCGGTAGCCGCCGAGCAGCGCGCGGAGGGCGGCTTCGAACGCAGCCTGACGGTCAGCGGGAGCGCCGACCTCGAGGTTCGCACCGGGTCGGGACGCATCGAGATCCGGCCCGGCAACGCGGGGCGGGTCCAGATCACGGCCCGGATCGTCGCGAACGACGGCTGGGGGAGCGGGCGGGGCGGTCTCAGCCCCGAGGAGCGCGTCCGCCGGATCGAGGCCAATCCCCCGGTGACCCAGAGCGGCAACCGCATCCGGATCGGCGTGCCCGAGGACGACGACCTGCTGCGGAACGTCTCGATCAGTTACACGATCAGCGTGCCGTCCGACACGGCCGTCGTTTCGCGCACCGGTTCCGGCTCGATCGAGATCGAGGGCGTCCGGCGGCAGGTGGACGCGCACTCCGGATCGGGCTCCATCCGGATTCGCGACGCCGGCGCGGTGAAGGCCGGCACCGGGTCGGGATCGATCACGGCCGAGCGCGTCGGCGGCGCCTTCGACGGCAGCTCCGGCAGCGGCTCGATTCGCGGATCGGGGGTGGCGGGCGCCATCACGGCGCACACGGGCAGCGGCAGCATCGAGGTCTCGCAGGACGGGTCGGGCGACGTGTCGGCGACCTCGGGCTCGGGCTCGATCGTGCTCTCCGGCGTGAACGGCGGCGTCCAGGCGTCGACTGGCAGCGGCACGGTCCGGGTTGCCGGCCGGCAGACGGCGGACTGGGAGCTGGCGAGCTCGTCCGGCGGCATCGTGGTGGAACTGGCGGGACAGCCCGCGTTCACGCTCGATGCCCGCACGGGCGGCGGCAGGATCGAGACCGCCTATCCGGTGGCGGTGTCGGGCACCCTCGAGCGGCGATCGCTGCGCGGCCCGGTCAACGGCGGCGGCCCGCTGCTGCATCTCCGGACGAGCTCGGGCAGCATCCGCGTCCGGTAGCTCGCGCGGCGCCGTCGTCGCGGCGGCATCGCGAATAATACCGGGACGATGCGTGTTGCTCGGGCGATCGTCCCGGCGTTCGTCGTTGCCCTCCTGCTGATCTCGGCCGCGGGCGACCACTACTTCCGCGACGAGTTCTACTATCTCGCCTGCACGCGCCGCCTCGCCTGGGGATACGTGGACCACCCGCCGCTGTCGGTCGCCATGCTCTGGGCCGTGCGACAGGTGGCGGGCGAGTCGCTCCTGGTGCTTCGACTGGTGGCGGCGCTCGCGCTCGCCGCCACCGTCTGGCTGACCGGCCGGATTGCCCGGCGACTCGGCGCGGGAGGGTTCGGCGAGGCGCTGGCGATGGTCGCCATCGCCGTCGCGCCGGCCTTCCTCGCGACCGGCACCTTCTATTCGATGAACGTGTTCGACGTGCTGCTGTGGACGGCGGCGCTGCGGTTGCTCATCGACCTGGTGGACGGCGCTCCGCTGGGACGGTGGGCGGTGTTCGGCGCGCTGCTGGGCCTGGGGCTCCTGAACAAGATCAGCGTGCTGTGGCTCGGCGCCGGCATCGGCGTCGCGCTGCTGACGACGGCACGTCCCGTGCTGCGCACTCCGGGGCCGTATCTGGCGGCTGCCATCGCGGGCGTGCTCTTCCTGCCGCACCTCCTGTGGCAGGTGGCCAACGCGTGGCCGACGCTCGAGTTCATCGAGGGCGCCAGCCGTCAGAAGATGCTCGGAAAGACCCCGTGGGCGTTCATGGGCGAGCAGGTCATGAACATGCACCCGATGGCGCTGGCGGTGTGGGGCGTGGGCCTCGTCGGCCTGCTGTCCGCGCCGAGACTGCGCCGCTATCGGGCGCTGGCGGTCGTCTATCTCACGGCGGCCGTGATCCTGATGGCCAACAGCACCAGCCGGAGCGGCTATCTGCTGCCGGCGTACCCGCCGCTCATCGCCGCCGGCGCCGTGATGTGGGAGTCGTGGCTGCGCCAGCCGGCCTGGCGGACCGCGGCGCTCGTGGTCCTGGTCCTGGCCGGTGCCGCCACGGCGCCCCTCGCAGTTCCCATCCTGCCCGTGGATCGCTACGTGCGCTACAGCGCGAGCCTGGGCATCCAGCCGTCCACGGAGGAGAAGAAGGACGTCGGGCGGCTGCCGCAGTTCTTCGCCGACCGTCAGGGGTGGGAGCGGTTCGTCGGCCAGGTGGCCGCTGCGTGGGATCGCCTGACGCCGGAGGAACGCCGCTCGGCGGCCGTGCTGACCGGCAACTACGGCGAAGCCGGCGCGATCGAAACGCTCGGCGCGTCTCGGGGCATCACCGCCATCAGCGGGCACAACTCGTACTGGCTCTGGGGGCCGGCCGGCCGGACGGGCGACGTGCTGATCGTCTTGAGCACGCGCCAGGAACGCCTGGAGCGGCTGTTCGCCAGCGTGGAACTCGCGGGGCGCACGGAATGCGGCGACTGCATGCCGTACGAGAACGGGCTTGGCGTCTACGTCTGCCGCGGGCCTCGCCGGCCGCTGAGCGACGTCTGGCCGGACCTGAAGCACTACGACTGACGGCGCGGCGTCGCCGCAGGCCTGCGGGGACGAGCAGCTACTTGCCGAGGCGCCCGGCCGCGATCTTGGCCAGGTCCAGGACGATGCGACGCGCCTGGGCGGGCGAGGTGGCGCCAGACACCGACACGCTCATCTGCACGCGCGGCTTCTCGAAATCCGCCGAGACCTTGCCCATGTCGGCCCGCGTGCTGTAGTAGATGGCGTCGCCGCCCACCCCGGGCACGGTCTCGACCTTGATGGTCGGCTCCATCTTCTTCATGGTGGCCTCCCATCCGCGGACGGTCGAACCCGCCTCACGCGCCTCGACCTCGACGCTGATCTGGAGGTCGCCGCCGTCCTGGGCAAACTGCACCTGGCCCGCCATCGGAGACCAGCCGTCCTTGAACGTGGCGCCTGCGGCCTTTTCCCACGTCCGCCTTCGTCAGCAGCTTCGCCGGATCCTGGGCAGAGGCCGAGCCAGACACGGCGAGGGCGACGATGGCGGCAGCCAGAACGGTTCTGAAGGTCATATGTCTCCTGAGGTAGGGCCCACATCATAGCCTTGCCGACGCCTGAAGGACGCGCCTGCAGGACCAGCTCGATGGGAAGGCCGTGGACTGGCTGGAACACGTCAGCGACGACCAGTACGCGGCGGTCCCGGCGCCGACGTCAGGGACGCATCAGGTCGCGCGCGATCGGCAGGCGCTGATTCGAGACACCTGACGATGCCGGGACGTATACACTCGATCGCCATGACTCGGACGCTTCCCGTCGTTGTTGCGTGTGCGCTGTGGGCGTCAATCCCCGCCGGGGGCTCGCGCAGCCGGTCATCAACCCTCCGGTCCCGCTCACCGGCGCCGCGGTCACGGCCCGGTCGTGGCGCGGAGCGAGGAGGACTCTCCTTGCGGGTCGTTCCCCTCGCCCATGGTCTGTCCCATCCGACCGGACTGGCCTTCCTTCCGGACGGCGAGACGATGCTGGTGGTCGAGCGGCCCGGGCGCCTGCGGGTCATCAAGGGCGGTGTGCTCGACCCGACGCCGGTGGCCGGCGTCCCGGCCGTGCACAACCTGTCGCTCGGCGGCATGCACGACATCGTGCTGCATCCCGACTTTGCGACCAACCACCTGTTGTATCTCTCGTACTCCAAGGCCGGCCCCAACGACACGACCACGCTCGCGGTGGCCCGCGCGAAGTTCGAGCACTCGACGCTGACGGAGATGAAGGACATCCTGGTCGCCGAGGCGTGGGGCAGCCCGCTCGGCACGTACGGTGGGCGGATGATCTTCGGTCCGGACAAGCTGCTCTACGTCAGCGTGGGCGACCGCGACGGCAATACCCGGGACGACAACTCGCCGGCGCGGAAGCAGGCGCAGGTCCTCGGCAGCCACATCGGCAAGATCCTGCGGCTGAAGGACGACGGCACGATCCCGCCCGACAACCCGTTCGTGAAGGATCCGAAGGCGAAGGGCGAGATCTTCACCTACGGCCACCGCAACGCCTACGGCATGGCGTTCCATCCGGAGACCGGGGAGTTCTGGGCCTCCGAGTTCGGCCCGGCCGGCGGCGACGAACTCAACCGGCTGATCCCGGGCCACAACTACGGCTGGCCGGTGATGTCGCTCGGCCGCAACTATACGGGCACGCTCGTCTCGGAACAGCCGTGGTTCCGCAAGGGCATGGACATGCCGATCTTCCACTGGAACCCCGTGATCAATCCCGCGAACATGCTCTTCTACACCGGCAGGAAGTTCCCGACGCTGACCGGCAGCCTGATCGTCGCCGGCGCCGGGACGAAGCGCATCGTGGCCCTGACCATCAAGGGGGACTTCGTCCGGCAGGTGGACTCGATGCTCCGCGAGCTGAACGTGCGCTTCCGCGACATCAGGCAGGGGCCGGACGAGTGCCTGTACGTGCTGACCGAGGGCCGCTCACGCGGCAATCAGGACACCGACGGCATGCTGCTGCGCATCGAGCCTGGACCCGCGCCGAACTGAAGGAACGACGGGCTCGGACCCGGACTCAGAACCGCGTGACCTTGGCCCGGATCGTGGCCGGGGCGCCGCTGGTCAAATCCCCGGCCTTGACGCCGCGAAACGCATTCTCCTCGGCGGCGCCGTCGGCGGCCGCCTTGGTCACGGCCGCCACGAGCGCGTCGTAGGCCTTGGCATTGGCGGCGGTCAGCTTCAGTTCGATGAGGCCGTCGGACGCGATGGCATTGACCGAGTTCCCGCCGGTCAGGTTGGTGATCTGGTAGCTGCCGGCGGGCAGGGCTTTCTGCATCAGGATGACGGCCCGGGCGGCGGCATGCAGGGCGCTGACGCGGCCGTAGGCGCCGTAACTGTGGCCCCCCGGCCCCTGGAACTCGACTCGCACTCCGCCGGTCTGCTGGGCGAAGGCGGGCGCGGCGGCCGCGGCGAGGACGAACGCAAGCGTGGAGATCAGGCGTGTCATGATCGAGCGCTCCAGAGCTACCGGACGACGTCCCGCGTCCGCTTGCCAATCGGGCCGACGGCCGGTGGCACCACCGTGCCATCCGCCGCGTTGAACCCCGCGACGATCAACGCCGCGGTGAGGACGCGATGCATACGGGCCACTTCGGTGGCCGGTGCGCCGCGCGTACCCCACTCCCAGAACGCGTGTCCGCCGGCGCCGGCGGCCGAGGACGCCAGGGTGAACTGGTAGGTGGGCACGCCCGTGTGCGCGGGCACGTTGTCGTTCAGGCTGCCCGACCCGGTGTTGACCATCGGCGAGGTGATCGCCCCGAGCTGGATGCCCGCCTGCAGTCCGGCGTGCACCGCCACGTTGTCCACGCTCTCCGCCAGGTAGGCGGGCCGCAGCCCGAACCACATCAGCTCGAGGGTGATGCCTTCGTCGCTGCCGTCCTTGCGGCCGTGCCTGGCGTTCTCGGCGGAGACGCCGGCCTGGAACATCGGCTCGATGGTCTTGCGCATGTCCTCGAGCGGCTCTTTCTCCGTCGATCGCATGTCCACTTCGAGCGAGCAGCTCGGCACGCCCAGGCCGGGACGCGTCGGCGGCTCGCAGCTGGCGCGGCCCACGGTGTAGGTGGTCTTCGGCGCGCCGTCGCGCAGGTCGGTTGGCGTCTTCACGTCCGCGATCCTGGCGATGGTGTCGGCCATGGCCATGGCGGCGCTCGGCCCGTTCGGGCGCGCGAACGGCGCCTTGTACTTCATCTCGAAACGGTAGCTGCCCACGAAGTTGACGATGCCGCCGCCCTCGAGGCCGAAGTTGGCGACGATGTTCAGGGGGTTGGAGCCGGTGCCCGCCTGCTGATCGAAGCCGTAGAGCTGCTTGACGCCGGCCAGGTTGCCCTTGCCCTCCTCACCGGCGGTGCCGCAGATCCAGATGTCGTAGACCGGCCTGATGTGGTGCTTCTTCATCGCGGCCGCCAGCACGAAGGCGTTGGAGGTGCTCGGCATCATGTCGCCGTAGCCGGGCACGTAGATGCGCACGCCCCCGTTGGCCTCGGCGTCCTTGGCGTCCTTGAAGATCCGGCTGGCCTTGGCGTACTCGTCGTTCTCGATGACCCGGCCGCGGGCGTCGAACGACAGCTCGTCGGGAATCGCGGCCAGCTCTTCCGGGGTGGCGACCACCGGCTGGGCGTACGGCTGGAGCTTCAGGTGGTTGGACGGGTCGCCCGACTTCGGGATCTCCTCGGGGTTGACGACGTCGATGTGCCCCTCGACCAGCACCTTCGGATACTGGCCCATGTACTGCTGCGCGCCCGGGCTGCCCGCGTACGAGCCCTTGATCACGACACACGCGTTGTAGACCGGCAGGCCATCGACGATGTTGGTGTCGCTGGCGGGGATGACCCCGTCGTCCCGCGTCATCACCTCATCGGGCGAAAAGCCCCATTCGTTCACGAGCCGGCGATGGATCTCGGCCGCCTTCAGGTGCTCCTGGCGCGGCGGGGAGGGGATGCGGACCAGCTCCAGGAACTGGTTCCAGCGCGCCTTGGCGGCCGCATCCGTCTTCTGTTCCTCGATCAGCGCCAGGACCTGCGGATCGTTCGCGATCTTGTCCGCGGCCGAGACGACCGACGCCGGAATCGTCGCTGGAGTGCCTTCCCGCGGAGGCGGGGGCCCTTGCTGTGACGCGCCAACGACAATCGTGGCCAAACAGATCGTTGTCGTGGCGACAAACGCGCGTGAGCTGCGAGGACGTGTCATCTGATCTCCGGCTGACTGCGGTACGTCCACGATTCTAAGACTGAAACGGTGACAACGCGACTGCCGTCAGGCGCACGCTCGCTCGTCTGGGGAGCGGCCAGCGCCCGGCCCAGGCCACGCGCGCTCGCGCACGGTCGGGCCCGCGGTCGTGCCACCGGGCGTATACTGCTGTCTTCTCTGCTTTCCTGAGCCCTGAGGCCGTTCTGGCCCGCAGCCCTCACCAAAGCGTTTGTGAAAGGGGCTTCGCGTGCCTGACTCCGAAGTCGCCGCGCGCCTGCGGGAAGTGATCGTCGCGCTCGACGAGCGCCACGTGCAGCCTGGACGGGTCGGGGAAGCCAGAATCGCGCAGGAGTCCTCCGACATGCGGGCCCGCGCCGTCGCGCGCCTGGCGGAGCTGCGGCCGGAGCCGCCTGGCAATGGTCGTTCGATCACGACGGCTCCTGCGGCCAGCGCAGGGCCGCCCGTTTCTCGACAGTGTCAGGAGGTCCCCATGACAGCGCCAGTCCCGGTAGGCTCGTCCGCACCGTCACCGGGAACCGACGTGCCGGCTGACTTCGACGCGGCGATGACGGAGCGGTGGCACGCGTGGCGAGAGCGGGGGCGCGTGGAACACGCGCACGCGCGACGGCACGGCCTGATGGCTGTCGCCCTCGCGGGCGTTGTCGCCCTCGCCGCACTGGTGCTGTCTGCGTTCACTCGATGAACCGGTTCGTGCGCTGGCGGTGCACGTTGCGTTGAACCCGGAACCCCGCTGACCCCCTGAGTCCCGGCCCCGGATGCGGTGACATTCGCGGGACGGGCCCGACGTATAGTAGGCACGTCCTGCCGTTCTGAGCCTGCCGACGTTCGAGCAGCATCCGCTGGGATGCGCGCCGACTCGCCCTCCGGCCTCTCGCAAGTCGCTACAACCTGCGTCGTCGCCGCCTCGACGGCGCGGCCGCGGCCGTACACCCGCGCCGGCGCCGGAAGGAGTCCGTCATGGTCTACGTCACGAACGAGATTCGCTGGGCCATTGGGATCTGGTGCGCCATCTCCATCGGGCTGGCCGCGGGGAGCCTGACGCGGGGCGCGAGCCCGGCCTGGGTCATCCTGTTGCTGGCCTTCACCGCGGCCCCGGTCGTCGTCCTGGTCGCCTTCACGCGCTTTCGACCGGAGGCGAAGACCTCATCGCAGGTCCTCTACGAAGACCCGGTGGACGCCGAGGAGCGGCGCAAGGTCTGACGACGTGCACGCCTATCGCGTCTCGACGATCCGCTTGATCGTTGTCAGCACACCCGACCAGAACTCGTCGGAACGCGCCCGTTTGGTTTCATCCGGAATGTTGTCCTCGACAACCGACAGGACGACACCAGGGCCTGCCGGCTCGATGCGGAACGTCCAGTGTCGGTAGTTCTCCTGGAGATCCGGCAACTGCTCCAGATCGCTCCAGTGGCTGTATTGCAGGAGCCTCCCAGGCTGGCATTGCAGGATGGTGCCCTTCTCGTGATAGGAGGTGCCGTCGAAGGATCCCGTGAACGTGATGGGGCTTCCTGCTTTCCAGTCCGAGCGGACCTCAGCGCCGAAGAAGTACCTCTTGGCGGTGGCCGGAGTGACCAGGGCATCCCAGACATCCGCGTTCGACGCGGCAATCTCGATGGATGCTCTCGATACGTGTTCTCTTTCCATTCTCAGTCTCCCTGGCGGAACGATGACGTCCTGCGGCACGAAGGGCGGGCACGGAGAAACGCGCAACGACAATCGGCAGCACGTCGGTGACTCAGGCCACCGACCTCCATATCGATTCCGCCGGTGGCGCGGTGCAGGCGGAAACGACGAGGGCGAAGGCGGCGGCGGTGATGCGTCTGATGGCTGAATGCACGCGAACGGTCCTCCCCGACGCCGGCATCATACGGGCCAGGCGGGTGCGCCCGGCAGTTCCGGACACGGTAAGATCCGGGGCGCTTCAGGACACACCAGGGAGTTGCCATGCTGTCACGACGTGCGATGCTGCGGTTGGGGCCACTTGGAGTCGGACTGGGCTGGTCCGCACCCGCGCGGGCTCAGCGCCGCGCGGCCACGCCCTCGGGACCGCTGCCGCCGTCGATCGCGGCGCTCCCGTCGATGAAGGAGCGGGCCCGCCCGTTCACCAACGCTGAGCGCCTGGCGCGCATCGAGAAAGCCCGGCGGCTGATGGCGGCCGAGAAGATCGACGCCATCCTGATGACGGGCGGCAGTTCGCCGTTGTACTTCGCCAACGTGTCGTTCGGCGGCGGCGAGCGGCTGTGGGCGCTCGTCATTCCCGCCAAGGGCGAGCCGTTCCTGGTGTGCCCGGCCTTCGAGGAGACGCGGGCGCGCGAGCTGCTCACCGACAGCCCGTTCGGGGCCAACACCGACGTGCGCACGTGGCAGGAGGACGAGAGCCCCTTCCAGCGCGTCGCTGCCGGCCTGAAGGACCGCGGCATCGCCTCGGGCCGCCTCGGCGTCGAGGAGACCGTCAAGTTCGTGTTCGCCGACAGCATCGCCCAGGCGGCCCCGGCACTGCGGGTGGTCTCGGCCCTGCCGATCACGGCCGGCTGTCGCATGATCAAGGACGCGCACGAGGTCGAGTGCCTGCGGCTGGCCGGCGAAGCCACGCTGGCCGTGTACAAGGCCGTCTACGAGTCGCTCAAGGAGGGCATGACACAGGCCGACGTCAGCGGCCTCATCCAGGCCGGCTACGCCCGTGTCGGCTTCAGCGGCTTCGCCAGCCTCAACGTCGGCGAGTACACGGCGTCGCCGCACGGCTCGCGCACGCCGCAGACCATCCGCGAAGGCACCATCCTGATGGTTGACGACGGCTGCAGGGTGGAGGGCTACACGTCCGACATCACCCGCACCTTCGTGCTCGGCACGCCCACGGCGAAGATGCGTCAGGTGTTCGACATCGTGCGCCGGGCGCAACAGGCGGCGCTGGCCGCGGCCAGGCCGGGCGTGCCCAACGAAGCGGTGGACGCCGCCGCCCGCCAGGTGCTGACCGACGCCGGCTACGGCCCCGGATTCAAGTACCTCACCCACCGCGTGGGCCATGGCCTCGGGATGGACATGCACGAGTGGCCGTATCTGGTGAAGCACAACATGTACGGCTGGCCGGTCGACCCGACGCTGCAGCCCGGGATGGTTTTCAGCGACGAGCCCGGCATCTACATCCCGGGGGAATTCGGGATTCGGCTCGAGGACGACATGCACATCACCGAGTCTGGCGCGGAGCTGCTGACGCCGACGAGTCCGTCGCTCGAGCAGCCGTTCGGCACGTCGCAGGGCTCGTCAGGACGGTAGTGCCGGCGAGCGGGCGCCAGGCCGGCGGGGTCGCTCGTCAGCCAAGGCCCCGAAAGACGCAGGAGTGGGTCCGTCCAATTCGTCATGAGACGGATTGTCTGGGTCCTGCTCGCCAGCGCGATCGCCACGGCCACGCTGGTGCGTCCCGCCTCCGCGTGCACCTGCGTCGCTCGGGGCGCACCCTGCCAGGGCCTGTGGGCGTCGAACGGCACGCCAGCGGACGTCTTCGAAGCGACGGTGGCGTCGCTCGAAGAGACCACGCTCACCGCCGCCGACGCCGGCGCAGCCACCTACCTGGTGGGCACCAAGCGGATCACGGCGCATCTCACCGACGTGCGGGGACGCCTGGGCCGCACCACCACGACGGTGTTCACGAGCAGTGACACCTGCGCCTTCCCGTTCCAGGTCGGGCGGCGCTACCTGATCCATACGTCCATCACACCAACTGGCGCCTCGGTGAGCCTGTGCTCGTTCAGCGCCGACATCGCGTCGGCGGCACCCACGCTGGCCTTCCTCGACAGCCTCGCCCGCGAAGGGCCCGGCGCGACCGTGTCCGGACAGGTCCGGCTGCGACTCGGGCTCCTGGCCCACGACTCGCGCAATCGCGCGATCGACGGCATCCGTGTGACCTTGAGCGGGGCCGTGACCAGGTCCGTGGTCACTGGTGCGGACGGCGCTTTCGCCTTCGACGCCCTCCAGCCTGGCGAGTACTTCCTCAGGGCTGCCGAGGACGAGTCCCGGGCACTGGTGCCGATCCCTTCGTCGAGCTTCACGTTCGCCCATGCACACGCGTGCCGCACCGAAACGCTGGAGATGGCCTTCACGTCATTGGTGGACGGCACGCTTCGGGATCTCAAGGGCACACCCCTCCCGGGCATGGCCGTGGAGCTGCGGAACGCCGACCTGACCGGCCGGCCGATGTACGTCCGGAGGTCGGACGAAGAACGAAAGCGGCCGGCGCCATTGGCGCCCGCCGACTCGATCAAGGACCTGACCTCGGCATCAGGACGGTTCGCTTTCAGGGGCGCGCCGCCGGGTCGGTACGTCATCGGCGTCAACCTGGATGCGTCAGCGGAGGACGGCCCCCTCGCGCCCTCCTACCTGACCGGTCGCGACGGCCAACGAGTCGTCGTGACGCTGGCCATCGGCGAGCATCGAACGGTTGGCCCTCTGGCCGCTCGCACGCGCGACTGCCACTTGCAGGCACCGTCGTCGCGGCCGACGGGACGCCGGTCGCCGACGCCTCGCTCAGCGCCTCGGCGCTCAGCGGGCACTCCTGGATGCCGGAGTCCGTCTACGGGCAGACGGACGGCGAAGGCCGGTTCACGTTGCTGCTGGCGCCCGGCGTCCGCTACCGCGTCGAGGCCGTCGATCGCGCATACCATCGCGTTCGGGTGGAAGCCGAGGCCGGCGACACCGCCATGCGCCTGGTCCTTACACCCGACCCGTAGCGCGGCGCGCCGGCGGCGAGCGTCACGGCAGTGGCACCTGTGCCAGGTGCCGCCCGGTGTCACCAACTCGGCCGGCTACCTGATGCTGCACCTCGACGGCAACCTGCGCGAGTTCGTGTATTGGCGAGGGCCACCTGCGCGGCGCCGGGCATCGTGTTATTTGTCGTGATGGCTGGCGACTTGCGCCCGGATCTGGGCCACGGCCACCTTGACCTTCAGATCCTGCTGCACCTTGCCGAGCTCCGCCGTGCCGTTCCGCGGGTCCCCCTCGACGCCTTTCGCGGGATCCTTGGCCGCAATCTTGTTCTTCCGGACCCATTCGGGCTTCACGTACAGGATCGCCGAGGTGTCTTCCACGCCCGCATGGCCTTCCCCGATCACTTTGTGGTCCTTCAGGTACTGGGAAAACTCGTCACGGGACTTGAAATACAAATCGTCGCAGTAGAACACCCGCGCGCCGGAGGCGTTCAACCTGGCATCGAGCGTGGCGGCCGTCTGCTTCAGCACATCCTGCCCGCCGCCATGGTCCCCAATCAGGATGATGTCCCGGAAGCCGGCAGTGGCGGCGCCCAGCACGAGGTCGCGCAGGACCATGCCGTAGGTCTCGTCGGTGAGGCCGCTGGTTCCGGGGAACGCGAACTGGCCCTCTTTCTTCGACGGGTCGCCGTTGGGTGAATAGGGAAGCACCGGATACACCAGCGCATTGCCGAGTTCCCTCGCGATGCGCTCCGAGAGATAGCGCGCCACGGCGTTGTGCTTGCCGAACGCCAGATGGGGGCCGTTCTGTTCGGCCCCTCCGGTGTAGATGAGCGCGGTGGTCTTGCCGGCCTTCAGCGCTGCCGCGACTTCTTCCCAGGTCAGATCCTCGATGAACACCGATGTGGACTGGGCGTGGACACCGTGCGGAAGAGCCAGCAGGACCAACAGGGCGGCAACCGACGCGGACTTCGGCATGGTGCCGGAGTATACCAGCGGGGTTTCCCTGGTCGAGTCGCCCGGATCCGCCGCGCCACCGGCGTCGCGGCGCGGACGAGGCTGTCGTCATGACAGGCGCCACGCGACGCAGCCCGAGCACGATGTCGATGAGGCCAGCCAATCCCACCGAGGCGGGGGCTGAGTTCTACTCACAGTGGCCTGACCCAGCCCTTCTCCTGCCACGCGCACCGAGCCAGCGCCCGCACCTTCGGGACATTCTTGCGGAGTCCAGTACACACCACGGGACCGACATTCCAGATGTGGCGGGTTCCAAGGTGCGGGTCAGCCACTGGCGCCCCCTCGTCTACGGCAAGGGCCGTGACTTCGAGCCCGGGCCACCGCTGCCGGTTCGCACCCCCTCGGCCGTGGCCTCGTCCACACCGCGCGGCCAGCGGCGCTTCAGCGGGTCCGTGACGTTGATGGTCAGGCGCCCGACGCGGCTGATCTCCATCTCGATATGGTCGCCGTCCTGCATCGCGCCCAGGCCCTGGTGGTTGGTGCCCATGTAGAGCACGTCGCCCGGCTCGACCGGCGTGATCGCCGTGGCCCAGGCGATTGACTCGGCGATCGAATGCGCCGCATCGCTGGTGTTGTAGTTGGGGCGCAGCTCGCCGTTGACCCAGAGCTTGATGTCGAGGGTCTGCGCGTCGCCGACTTCGTCCTTGGGGACGATGGCGGGGCCGAGCACCGCGAAGCCGTTGTGGGACTTGGCGCCCGAGATCGGCATCTTCGTGATATCGCGACCGCCGCCGGCGCCCGCTGGGGGGCATACGGGCGGAGACGTCAGCGCCGGCGGTGCTGGCCGAAGACGTAGTCCATGGCCTGCGCCTGGGGGATGTTGCGGCCGGCGCGGCCGAACACGACGACCAGCTCGGCCTCGTGGTGGAAGATGTTCGCGTCGACCTCCGGCAAGACGACGGTGCCGCCGGAGCCGAGGAGCAGGGGAGCGTCGGTGGACAGGAAGCCCCACATCGGCTCGGGCTGGCGGGCGCCGAACTCGCGGTAGTTGCCGCCCATGGCCAGCACCTTCGCGCGTGGCACCGGCGCCTTGAGCGTCACGGTCGATAACGGCTGCGCGGTGCCCTCGGCGGCCAGCCGCGCCAGCTCCGGCTTGAGCTCGTCGTAGCGTGTGATCAGGGTCTGCATGGCGTCGTGCCCGCCGAGGGGCCGCGTCAGGGCGCTGACGTCCACGACGCCACGCTCCGTCAGAAGGCCAGGCCTGCCCTCGTTGAAGATCACCAGGTTGATCCGTCCGAGCCCCTTGCTTCCCTCGCTTCCCTGAGGCACTGCGGCGGTCGGGGGGGCTGTCGGCTCGGAGCTGGGCGGCGGCGCCGGAGACCCGCAACCCACAAGGGCCACCGTCGCCAGCGACAGAATCGCAAAGGAAACTGCGGGCGCCCCTCTTCTTGATGTCATTGCGACTCTCCTTCTCTTGTCTGACGATGGGACGGACGATGACCCTCTGTCGGGCCGATTCTGACCAGCGTGGCGAACGATCGCAAGAGGCGCTCGCGCAGGGTCGGACTCGCGCGAACGCGCCTCCGGGACGTCGCGCGTACTCCACTGCGAACGGGCGTTCGGCTTCTCGGCGTTCATCAGGGAGGAGGTTGCTGGCGGGCCGGCGGTGTCGGCGACGCCGGACGGCGCTGCTCGAGGATCCAGAGTGGGAGCGCTTCGTCCTCACGGCCGCGGCGCCATACAGCCGTCGCGTCACGTCACTCGTGAGACCGACGTAGTGGCGATCGGGCTTGGCATCGCTGCGGAGAATGCAGACGAACCGCCGTGGTTCCACACGTGCGGTGGCGCACGTTCCGGGCCATGACGGATGTCCGCGAGATTCGCCCACATCTCGAAGGCGTGAAATCGCACGTCGCTGTCTCGGCGACGTGCACTAGGGATGCGGGTACGCAGGAAACGGTCCGCCTCCGCGACGCCTTCGGATCTGACGCCCGCTCGGGCGCCGCTTCGGCGAGACAGCCTTCGCCCGTGATCTGGTTCGCGTGGCGTGGGCGGCGAAGCCGCCGAGCCGAAGCTCACGGGAAGCGTGAGCGAAGGCTGGCTGGGAGGCAGGGATTCGAACCCCGATAACCGCGTCCAGAGCGCGGTGTCCTACCGTTGAACGACCTCCCAGCAGGAGGGCTACGACTCCTCGGACGGGCGTCCGTGGGCCGCAGGAACCTCGAATTATACGAACGCCTGGGCTTTCGGGCAACCCGAAGCGCGCTCAGTGTGCTGTTGAGCCTGGCCCGGAGACCCACACCAGGCACCCAGGCGGGCAGACCGGTGCCGGCGCCGGCAGGGCAGCTCGGCTAGGTCCGCTCGGGGGACAGGCGGCGGCGCACGCCCGGTCGGCCAGGAGCAGCGCGGCCGCCGGGGGCCGAGTACTGAGTAGTCCAGGGGCGACTTGAGGCCCTGCGACACCGCCATGGCGGTCCCGAACAGGGCCAGCAGCACCGCGCAACTCCCCCGCGGCCGCCCACTCGGTGAAGAGGCCCGCGACCAGCAGCGTGCCGAACGCCGTCTCGGCGAGGGTGGCACTCCACGCCAGCCAGGGGATGATGGCCGGGGGCATGAAGGCGTTCACCTCGCCCGTGTAGCCCACAGGCAGCGAACGCGACCTGCCACGGTCGGCCCGTCCCAGAGGCCGAACCGCGACGCCACGGCCGACAGGAACGCCGCGCCCAGCGCCACGCCCGCGTAGCGCTCGATCCAGCGGCCCAGACGCGCGTCGTGCTCCATGGTGCCCGGAGCGTACGCGCGTGATCGGCCCGGGAAGATCCAATCGGCGCCACGCCGAGTGGGCCAATCAGCCACGCACCGTGCATCGCCGTGCCAGCGTGGAACGCGGCGGCGTCGTCGGGCCATCGGCCTCCCGCACGCCCCGCGGGATCGCGACCGACGACCGGCTATGATCCACGCACCGGATGTCCGACGCCGTCAGCTCCAGGCCCGCGGCCGAGCGGCTCGTCACGAGCTACGCCCACCTCGACGACCGCCAGCGGATGGCCACCGTCGGCGGCATGATGCTCACGCTGCTGCTCGCGGCGATGGACCAGACGATCGTCGGCACCGCCATGCCGCGCGTGGTTGCGAGCCTGGACGGCTTCGATCGCTATCCCTGGGTCACCACGTCCTACCTGCTCACGTCCACCATCTCGGTGCCCGTCTTCGCCAAGCTGTCCGACCTCTTCGGGCGGAAGTGGCTCTATCTGATGGGCCTCGTCGTGTTCGTCGTGTCGTCGTGGCTGTGCGGCGCGTCGGGCAACGTGCCGCTGCCGCTCGACGGGATGAATCAGCTGATCCTGTTCCGGGGCATCCAGGGCGTGGGCGGCGGCGCCGTGATGGGGCTCACGTTCACCATCATCGGGGACCTGTTCGCGCCGGCCGAGCGGGGGCGCTATCAAGGGCTGTTCGGCGCGGTGTTCGGGCTGGCATCCATCGTCGGCCCCCTGACCGGCGGCTGGGTGACGGACCATCTCTCCTGGCGGTGGGCCTTCTACATCAACGCGCCGCTCGGCATCGTGGCGGCGGCCGTCCTGTATCGCACCTTCCCCCACGTGGAGCCGCACGGCACCAAGCGCACGATCGACTGGCTGGGCCTCGTCTCGCTCGCCGGCTGGATCGTGCCGCTCCTGCTGGCGCTCAGCCGCGTGACCCAGGACGGCTGGTCGCATCCCACGGTCGTCACGCTGCTCACCACGGCGGTCGTGTCGTTCGGCGTCTTCGGCTGGGCCGAGTGGCACGCCGAGGAACCGCTGATGCCGCCCTCGCTCTTCGGCATCCGGACGATCGCCCTCGCCTCGTGCGGCGTGTTCGTCCTGGGGATGTCCCTGTTCGGGATGTTCGTGTACCTGCCGCTCTTCCTGCAGGGCGTGCTGGGCATGTCGGCGGCGGCCTCGGGCATGCTCTTCGTGCCCATGATCTTCGCCATGATCTCGGCCAGCGTCGTCTCCGGCCAGCTCGTCTCGCGCACCGGCCGCTACAAGTACCTGTCGATCGGCGGAGCCGTGCTGGCCACCACCGGCATGCTGCTCCTGGCGCGGCTCGGCGCGTCGGGCAACGCGAGCGTCATCGTGTGGTGCCTGGTGGTGGCCGGGCTGGGGTTTGGCGTGGCGCAGCCCGTCTACTCGCTCGTGGTGCAGAACGCCGCGCCGCGGGTGCAGCTCGGCGCCGCCACGGCCACCAGCCAGTTCTTCCGCTCCATCGGCAGCACGATCGGCGTCGCCGTCTTCGGGACGCTGCTGCTGGGGATGTACCACCAGCGGCTCACGGCCGCCCTGCCGCCGGGCACGCCGGCCGCCGTGCGCCAACTGGTGGACAACCCGCTCCAGATGAACGGCGAGCACGCCGCGTCGATGCCGTCGCTGCCGGCGGACGCGTTGACGCCTGAAGTGTCCGCGGCCGTGCGCGCGAGCCTGGCGGCCGGGATGCAGCGCGTGTTCGACCTGGCGTCGATGGTGATGGCGCTGTCGATCGCGTTGAACCTGATGCTGCCCGAACTCCCGCTGAAGACGCGGGCGGAGCACGTCATGGCCGCCGCCGAACCGGCCTGACCCTCAGGCGCGCCCCGACGCTTTCAGGGAAAAAATTACGCCGCGTCTCTCGACGCGGCGCGTTGGGGGAACGCCGGGGGGAGCCCGACCTTCCTAGGCGGAGCGATCGCGCCTGTTGAGCATGCGGGCGACGCCCGCCAGCACGGTGCCCCACACCAGCATGGCGCCCGGTTCGGTCGGGTGGTCACGGCGCGGAGCGCCGTGCCGCCCAGGTCCGCGACCTCGCGGGCTGCGAGCGGCGCGGAGGCGACCACGAACAGCGCCACCGCGACGACGAGATAGAGACGGGAGGTTGTCTCCATGCCTCTCTGGTTCAGCAATCCGCGGGCCATCGGCTAAAACTGCGTCGTTCCGTGGAAAATCCCCTCATCTGGCACTTCTCGCGGGCGCAGGGTTTCTGGGTGGGGGGCGACGGGCGGCAACAATGTCAGGCCCCAGCCAGCACACTTCGATGGGGGCCGCGGACGGGACCGCGCATCCAGGACCGCCCGTCTCCCGAACCAATCGCGCCACGGCGTGCAGGAGCGTGCGATCGAACCGTCGAGCTGGCGAGCCGGCGTGATCGACCCAGCTCGAGGGCCGCGCGATCACGAGCGCCAGCCGCGCGTCCACTTCGTCGCGTCCGAGCAGCCGGAGCATCTCGAAGAGGCCGGGACTCACGGTCCGGCCGGTCGATGCCAGGCGCGTGGCGTGGATGAGCACGCCCGTGATGCCCTGCCGCTCGGCCAACTGCCGGAGCGCCTGTTCCAGCGTGGGTTCGTCGTACGGCTCCGCCGCGGCGAAGGCCTGGCGCAGGGCCTCCAGGTGCTCGTTCAGCCCAGGGGCCGACAGGTGCTTCGCGGCCCCCTCGGGGTCGTAGCCCTCGGGCCGCGCCAGGACGGGCCGGGCCCCTTCCACCAGTTCGCCCAGCTTCTTGGCGCGGGGCCGCAGCAGCGCGAGGACGGCGTGGAACCAGGGCGCGCGGTCGCCGGCCAGGTCGTCGCGCCACAGGCCCGCCCGCTCCAGCCAGGGCCGTACTACGCCGGTCAGCGCCGCGTCCGACAGCGCCGACAGGTACTGGTGGTTGAACCAGTCCAGCTTGTCGGTATTGAACACCGCGTTGCCGGTGCTGATCCCCTCGAGGCTGAAGCGCCGGACGAGCTCGTCCTTCGACAGCCGCTCGTCGTCGTTCCCGGGCGACCAGCCCAGGAGCGCCAGGAAGTTCACCATCGCCTCGGGCAGGTAGCCCTGACGCTCGTACTCCATGACGGACGTGGCGCCGTGGCGCTTGCTGAGGCGCTTCTTGTCGGGCCCCATGATGAGGGGCACGTGCGCGAACTTCGGGACGGGCTTCCCGAAGGCCTGGTACAGCAGCACCTGTTTGGGGGTGTTCGACACGTGGTCGTCCCCGCGGACCACGTGCGTGATCGCCATGGCGATGTCGTCCACCACCACCGACAGGTGATACGTGGGGTAGCCATCGGACCGGAGCACCACGAAGTCCTCGATGTGCGCGTTGTCGAACCGCACGTCGCCGTGCACGAGGTCCAGGAACGTCGTGTCGCCCGGCGGCACCAGGAACCGGATCGCGTGCGGCTCGCCCGCGGCCAGGCGCCGCTGGACCTCTTCGGGCGTCACGGCCAGGGCGGCGTCGCGATCGTACCGTCGCTCGTAGGTGCCGTCGGCCTCCGCGGCGGCGTCCCCACGCTTCGAGGGCCCCCCGAAGTCGTAGTACGCGCGCCCGGCCGCCACGAGCGCGCGGGCGGCCTCCCGGTACTGGTCCAGCCGCTCGCTCTGGAAGTACGGCCCATGCGGTCCGCCCACGCCCGGGCCCTCGTCCCAGTCGAGGCCCAGCCATCGGAGCCCGTCGAGGATGCCCGTCACCATGTCGGTGGACGACCGCTCCACGTCGGTGTCCTCGATGCGCAGCACGAAGGTGCCGCCCTCGCGGCGCGCGAACAGCCAGTTGAAGAGCGCGGTGCGCGCCCCGCCGACGTGCAGGTAGCCGGTGGGCGAGGGCGCGAAGCGCACGCGGGGTGTCGGTGAGGCAGGCGCGGACATGGCGGACCCCACAGGATACCGCGGAGCCCGACGACCAGCCGCCCACGGAGTCGCGGGCGTGGTCGGGGCAGCGCTTGCGGTGCCGCGACGCGGCAGGCGGCGTGAGACACTGACCCCGCCATGGACGTCCGTCTCTTCTCGAATGCCGGCCGGCCCGGCGTGGGCCAGCGCCCCCGCCGCGAGGGCCAGCGGCCGCTCCTGCCGCAGCACGCCCGTCATTGCCCGGTGCTCGAAGCCGGCAGCGCGCTCGGCTTCCTCGTGTTCCCGCCGCTCGAGCCGAACGAGGCCGCGCACATCGGCTACGAAGGCGAAGGCCGCTATCTGGTCTCGTATTTCCTCGCCCTGCCCGGCGGCAAGTGGGACAAGGTGTTCACGGTGGCCTTCCAGCTGCCCGTGGGCGGGATCGGCGCCATCTCGGAGTCGGTCGAATTCAGGAAGCCCGTCATCACGGACCAGAACGCCGTCAACATGTCGAAGGCGTTCATCGTGCCCGAGGATCTCGGCACGCCGCCAGGCGCGATCTCGCTGTGCGGCGCGACGAACTTCCAGACGCCTCCGGGGTGGGACACCGTCTACACCCCGATCTTCAACATGATCGAGCGGCCCGTGGCGCCCATGCTCATCGTGCGCGTTGAGACGGACTGGTTCGCGCACCAGACCGAGTTCCGCTACGTGCTGCAGCCAGGAGAGGGCATGAGCCTGAGCCACACGCTGCCCATCGGCCAGGTGGCTTTCGTGCCGCGCGAGGACATCAACCTCATGGATGGCACCGCGGACGAACAGAAGGCGTTCAGCGCGTCGATCGCGGCCTTCTTCAAGGAGAAGGCCAATCACAAGATGACCTCGCCGTACGGCCTGCAGTTCAGTCCGCACTACCTGCGCCTCAGCCGCGCGGCCAAGGACGCGGCCGCGGCGGCCAGGGACGCGAAGGCGGCCGAGGCCGGCGACTCGAAGGGCTAGGCTCGCGTCGGATAGACGCCTGGACCACGGCGCCGGGCCATCGCGCCCAGTGTGGGCAGGGCGACAGCCCACACCACACCCAGGACGGCGAGGGCGGCGGCTCGGGGTTCGCCGAGCGCCACGGCTCCAATCCGCTCACCTGCCAGGTATGCCAGGGGGCCGCCGACGGCGCCGGCCAGCGCCGTCCACGCCGGGCGCTCGAGCAGGGGGCGCAGGCCGAACCGGAACGTCGTCGCGAACTGCATCCACATGACGACGATCCACGGAGGACACAGCCAGCCCGCGAGCGTGCCCGACGGGAAGGTCAGCAGGCCCAGCGCCGTCTGCGCCGAGTCCACCACCAGACCGAGCGCCCCGGCCACTGCGACCAGGGTCCATTCGGCCCGCCGGGATCGGCAGAGCGCCAGGTGAAGACCCAGGCCGGCGAGCGCCACGACGCTGCCGGCCAGTGCGTGTCCGGATGCCGCACCCAGCACGGTCGCGAACCACCCCGTCTGGTAGAGGACGTAGTTCAGGAGGTTCGCTGACATCCGCGCCGGCGAGTCAGGGCGCCGGGAGCGACCGTCAGGCGCCGCGGTAGACGACGCGCCAGGTCTTCCCCTTCACGCTCTCGGTGATGTAGAGCTCGCCCTTCGGACCGACGGCGATGCCGTTGGCGCGCGACACGGCGTCGTTCGGGGACATCAGCGGCGTCCTGCCGGCGAAGCCGTCGGCGAACACCTCGTGCTTGCCGCTCGGCTTTCCGCCCGCGAACGGCTGGTAGAGGATGTTGTAGCCGTCCATCGGCGCGGGTGCGCGGTTCCACGAGCCGTGCATCACGATGAACGCGCCGCCGCGATACTTCGCCGGCAGGCCCGGGTGGCTGAAGAACTGCAGGTCCACGGGCGCCGAGTGGGCGGGGTAGCCGGCGATGGGCTTCTCGAACTGCGCGCAGCGGCCCACCGTCTTGCCGTCGCCGCCGTACTCCGGCGCCAGGATCATCTGGTTGGTCTTGCCGTCGAGGAAGCAGTAGGGCCAGCCGAAGACCGATCCCTCCTTCAGTTCCAGCAGCGGCTCGAGCGGACGGTTCTGGTTGTCCTCCGGCGTGAAGAGGTCCGGATAGATCGTGTCGAGCGAGTCGCGGCTGTTCATGGCGAGATAGAGCGAGCCGGCATGCCACGCGATGGCCACGCCCTGCCGCAGGCCGGTGGCGTAGCGCTCCTTCGGCGAGAACGTCTGGCCGACCACGTCGGCCTTGTACTTCCACACGCCGCCGCCGGTCTCGAGCTGCGGGCACGGATCCAGGCCCTTCGCGTTCGGCTGGCGATCGGGTTGCGCGCAGGCGTTCGACGGCAGGCCGATCGTCACGAACAGGTTGCCCGTGTCGTCGAACGCGATGTCCTTGTCCTGGTGACCGCGCTGGTCCGGGAAGTTGCCGACCACCACCTCGGCCGGGGCCGCGGGCACGAGCTGGCCGGGTGTGATCTTGAAGCGCTCCACCGAACGCGTGGTCGCGTAGTAGAGGTAGCCGTTGCGCAGGACGAGGCCGGTGGCGCCGCTCGTGCCGAACTTCTCGCGCACCTCGTACTTGCCGTCGCCGTCGGCGTCCCGCAGCCCCAGGATGAACCCTGGCTGCGGCGGCTGGCCGGGGGCGCGGGGGCCGGTCCGGATCGAGACGTAGAGGTCGCCGTTGTCGGCCACCGCGAGATTGCGGGCGGCGCCCAGATCGTCGGCCACCACCTGCGCGCAGAAGCCCGGCGCCAGCGTCAGGCCGCCGTTGTCGGGATCGCAGCGCGGTGTCTGGGCGGCCGGGTGCGACGCGGCGGTCAGGGCCAGCAGGGCGCCGAGACCGAGGGTGAAGGGAAGACGGTTCGTCACTGACGGACTCCTTGGAACATCCAGCCCGCGCGGGGCGCCGTGGGGGTAAGGGCCGATGATACCGTGCCGCGCGCACGGGCCGGCCGCGGCGTCTCGGCCTGCCCTTGACCCTCGCAGCGGTGGGTGACAGAGTGTGGGCGGCGCTGGCCTGGCGCCGCACCTCGACCCGGCCTCCCCCCGCGAGGCTCGCCATCGAGGCAAAGGGGTTCGCACCCCGGGCCGTCATACGGGTTCTTCGTGGTCGCGCGATCGACAGGCGGGGGCTGGGGATCGTGTGGCCGGAGAAGGACTGCCCCATGACTCGCGCCCGTACGTTCAAGGCCCAGGTTCGCGCCCGCATGTCCAAGACGGGCGAACGCTACACGACGGCCCGTCGCCACCTGCTTACCGCCGCCACGCCCCCGGCGTCCGTGCGGCCTGCCGAAGCCGCGCGCCCCCGGGCCGCGGTCACCCCACCGGTGGACGTCCGCGGGGCCGTCGCCGATGCCCGCGTCCTCGAGCGCACGGGCCACTCGCTCTCGTACTGGTTCGAGGTGCTCGATCGCTTCGGCGCCGCCGAGCGCGGCCACACCGCCGCTGCGCGCCACCTGCGCGAGGCGCACGACGTGGGCTCGTGGTACTCGCAGGACATCACCGTGGCCTACGAGCGTGCGCGCGGGCTCCGGGCCGTGAATCAGCGGACGAGTGGCTTCGCGTTCGGCGCGTCGAAGATCGTGGCGGCCCCCGTGACTGCCGTGAAGGCGGCCTTCACCACGCCTCGGCGGCGGGCGGCATGGGCATCTGCGCTCGACGAGGCCACGACGGCCGCGCTGGCCAGCGGTGTCGGCAGCGGCGCGCGCAACCGGTTCGCGGCGCGCGCGCGGGGGCTCGCATGCCGGTTCCCGTGCAACGCGGGCATCGTCGAGATCCTGCTGTCGCCGCGGACCGACGGACGGACCACCGTCCACGTCGACCACGACCGGCTGCCGTCACGCGGTGCCATCGAGACGCTGCGGCCCCAATGGAAGGCGGCACTCGCGGCCCTGGCCCGCGCCGTCGAGGCGGCCCCGGCTGCCTCGCCGACGCAGCGGCCGCGCGCGGGAGCCCGCACGGCGACAACGCGGCGCTGATCGCCGACTCCGAGCGCGCCCGCTCCGGGGCGATCGAGTACGCTTCTTCCACGACCCGAGGGCTCGTCGCGGAGCCCTCGGCGTCGAGGAGACCGCTGGATGGATCGATTCGGCCTGATGGTGCATGCCACGCCCGGCCCGGGCGTGCTCGCGCAGCTCACGGGCGTGATCGCCCGCTTCGACGGCGACATCGCATCGGTCGAGATCGTCACCGCCGTCGGCGAGGAGGCCCGCGTCTACTTCGAAGTGGACCTCGGCACCGACGCCCAGCCCCTCGTCGATGCGCTCGCGGCCCTGGCCATCGTGCGCCGGGTCGAGCGCGTGGGCACGCTCCAGACCATCTACGGCAAGCGCGTCATCATCATGGGCGGCGGCGCCCAGGTGGGGCAGGTGGCCATCGGCGCCATCTCCGAGGCCGACCGACACAACATCCGCGGCGAGCGCATCTCCGTGGACACCATCCCGCTCGTCGGCGAGCAGCCGCTGGCCGACGCCGTCCGGGCGGTGGCGCGCCTGCCGCGCGCGAAGGCGCTCGTGCTGGCCGGGTCGATCATGGGCGGTGACATCGAGAAGGCCGTGCGCGAGGTGCGGGCGCAGGGCCTCCTGGTCGTCAGCCTGAACATGGCGGGCAGCGTGCCCGAAGCCGCCGATCTCGTCGTGACCGATCCCGTCCAGGCCGGCGTGATGACGGTCATGGCCATCGCGTCCACGGCGAAGTTCACCGTGGACCGGTTGCAGCGGCGGGTGTTCTGACCGCCGTGCCTGCCGACGCGGCCCGGCGTGACACCGTTCGGGCCAGCGCGGCGCTGGCGCTCGTCCTGCGCCGCTACTGGGCGCAGGTGCGGCGCCGTCCCTGGCTGAGCGCCGCCGCGCTCGTCCTGCCCGGTGCGGGCAACCTCCTGCTGCTCTACGGGCCACCCCTGGTCGTGGCGCGCCTGCTCGCGGCGGTGGCGCGCGGCGACCCCATGACGCCCGGCGTGGTCTGGCCGTACCTCGCGACCAT
The DNA here is from genome assembly GCA_041394705.1 of Vicinamibacterales bacterium. GTDB lineage: Bacteria > Acidobacteriota > Vicinamibacteria > Vicinamibacterales > UBA2999 > CADEFD01. The sequence continues at coordinate 71,425 of JAWKHS010000024.1, read as the reverse complement.
CGCCGCGCTGTGGGCGGCCGGAGAACTGGTGTGGCGCGTGGCCGGCTACACCATCGCGCGGGCGGAAGTCCGGGGCATGGAGACGCTCTACGTCGAGGCGATGGACGAGCTCCTGGCCAAGGACGTGGCGTTCTTCCACGACAACTTCGCCGGGTCGCTCACCAAGCGCGCGCTCGGCTTCGCGCGCCAGTTCGAGTACGTGTTCGACACGCTGACCTACTCGGTGATCGCCAATCTGATGGCGCTCACGCTCGTGGGCGCGGTGCTCTGGCGCTACTCGCCGCTTCTCGTGGCGGTGCTGCTGTCGATGCTGGCGCTGACGCTCCTCCTCGTGGCGCCGCGCATCAGGCGCCGCCAGGCGCTCGTCACCGTCCGCGAGGCGGCGTCGAACGTCATGGCCGGCCACCTTGCCGACTCCATCGCGAACGCCGAGACGGTTCGCGCCTTCGCCCGCGAGCCCGACGAGGGCGCCGTCCACGCCGCCAACGTGCGGGACTACGCCTCCAAGACGCTCAGGTCGTGGGACTACCAGAACCTGCGCATCGACATCGTCACGGCGCCGATGTACGTGCTGACCAACGTGCTGGGGCTCTCGGTGGCGCTCTGGACGCGTGGCCGGTCGGGCGTGGGCCTCGAGGCGATCTTCGTCACCTTCAGCTACTACGCCGCCGTGACGCGCGTGATGTGGGAGTTCAATCGCATCTACCGCGTCCTCGAATCGGCCCTGACCGACGCGGCCCAGTTCGCGGAGCTGCTGCTGGATCCGCCCGCCGTCCAGGACGCCCCCGACGCGACGCCCTTCACGCCCCGCGACTACGGCGTGGCGCTGCGCGACCTGACGTTCGCCTACGGCGCCGGCCCCCGCCTGTTCGACGGTTTGTCCCTGACCATCGCGCCGGGCACCAGGGTCGGGTTCGTCGGGCGCTCGGGCGGCGGCAAGACCACGCTCACGCGGCTGCTCCTCCGGTTCGCCGATCTGCAGGGCGGCGAGATCCTGATCGGCGGGCAGCCCATCCACACGGTGCCGCAGGCGGCCCTCCGGCAGGCGATTGCCTACGTGCCGCAGGACCCCTCGATGTTCCACCGCAGCATCGCCGACAACATCCGCTTCGGCCGTCCCGGGGCCACCGACGCCGACGTCCGGCGGGCGGCCCGCCTCGCCCACGCCGCCGAGTTCATCGAGGCGCTGCCCGGCGGCTACGACACGCTGGTCGGGGAGCGCGGCATCAAGCTCTCGGGCGGCCAGCGGCAGCGGGTGGCGATCGCGCGTGCCATCCTGAAGGACGCACCGATCCTCGTCCTCGACGAGGCCACCAGCGCGCTCGATTCCGAGAGCGAGGCGCTCATCCAGGACGCGCTGTGGACGCTCATGCAGGGACGGACGGCGCTCGTGATCGCGCACCGCCTGTCCACGGTCCGCAGCATGGACGAACTCGTCGTGCTCGAACGCGGGCGCGTGGTGGAGCGGGGCACGCACGCGGCGCTCCTCGCGCGCCAGGGCGAGTACGCGACGCTCTGGTCGCGGCAGTCGGGCGGGTTCCTCGTCGAGGACGCGGCAGTCGCCGGTTGAACTATTCTTGGGGGTCCGGCTGCCCGACGGCGGCCGTGGAGGATCCCGACCCATGTCGATTGCCGCCAGCCTGCTGCCCGAGTTCGATCACGAGTTCGCCACGCTCCGCAAGACCCTCGAGCGCGTGCCCGAGGGGAAGGGCGACTACGCGCCGCACGCGAAGTCGATGCCCATGGGCCGCCTGGCGGGCCACCTGGCGGAGCTGCCCGGCTGGGTGAACGCCACGCTCGAGGCCGACGAGCTCGACTTCGCGAAGATGGACTACAAGCCGTTCGTTCCGGCGAACACGGCCGAGCTCGTGGCCGCGCTCGACAAGGCGGTCGCCAAGGCCCGGCCCGTGCTGGCCGCCACCGCCGACGGCGACATGATGAAGCCGTGGACGCTCCGCCAGGGCGACCAGGTGTTCTTCACGATGCCGAAGGTGGCCGTCCTCCGCAGCTTCGTCATGAACCACATGATTCACCACCGCGCGCAGCTCGGCGTGTACCTGCGGCTGAACGACGTGCCGGTGCCCTCCACCTACGGACCCTCGGCCGACGAAGGCCAGATGTAAGCGGCCCGCGATGCCACGCCTGCTCTGCGTGTCGCTGGCGATCGGGTTGGCGGCCGTCGTCGGCGTACCGCCGGCGGCGGCCCAGACGCGGACGCTCGTCGTCGGCACGAGCGCCACCTACCCGCCGTTCGCGTCCGAGACGTCGCGCAGGCAGATCGTGGGCTTCGACGTGGACGTGATCACGGCCATCGCGTCCAAGACCGGCCTGACGGTACGCCTCGTGAACACGCCGTTTGTCGGGATCTTCGCGTCGCTGGCCAACGGCGACATCGACGTCATCGTGTCCGGTGTGACGATCAACGAGCGCCGGAAGCAGTCCTACGACTTCACGGCCCCCTACTTCGAGGCACGGCAGCTCATCGCCGTGCCGGCGTCGAGCACGGTGACGCGGCTGCAGGACCTGGCGGGGAAGACGGTGGCCGTGGTGACGGGCAGCACGGGCGACGACATGGCGTCGCGCGCGTTCGGCAAGACGAGCGCGAACATCCGCCGGTTCGACACGACGCCCCTCATCATCTCGGAGCTCGTGAACGGCGGCGTGGATGCCGCGATCGGCGACAACGGCGTCATCGCCTACCGGGTGAAGGAGCACAAGGGCCTGAAGGCCGTGGACTACCCGACGCTGCCGAAGGAGTACTTCGGCATCGTCGTGAAGCAGGGCAACGCCGCCCTGCGCGACACGCTCGACAAGGGACTGGCCGCCATCATCGCCGACGGCACCTACGCCAGGATCTATCGCTCCTGGTTCAACGCCAACCCGCCCGCGCTGCCCAGACGCTGAGCTGGCGGCGTCCCGCGCATGGACGAGCAGATCCTCTGGTTCGGCTGGTTCCGCGCCGACATCCTCCGCGAGTACGCGCCCCTCTTCTGGGAAGGGCTGCGGATGACGGTGGGCGTCACGGCGGTGTGCGTCGTCCAGGGCACGCTGCTGGGGCTGCTGCTGGGCCTGGCCCGCCTGGCGGACGCGCGGCGGCCCGCCGCCCGGGTGGCCTGCCGCTTCCTGCTGCGGTGGCCGGCCACCGTGTACGTCAGCTTCTTTCGCGGCACCCCGCTCTTCGTGCAGATCCTGCTGATGCACTTCGCCGTCGTGCCGCTCTTCGTCAATCCCACCGACGGCTGGCTCGTGGCCGGCGACGCCGCGCGCGACCTCCGGCAGAACTACGGGGCCGTCATCACCGGCATCGTCTCGCTCAGCCTGAACGCCGGCGCCTACATCTCGGAGATCTTCCGGGCGGGCATCCAGTCCATCGACCGCGGCCAGATGGAGGCCGCGCGGTCGCTCGGCCTGTCCTACCGGCAGGCGATGTACCACGTCATCCTCCCGCAGGCGTTCCGCCGCATGCTTCCGCCGCTCGGGAACAACGCGATCGCCCTGCTCAAGGACTCGTCGCTCGTCTCGGCGGTCGGGCTGGCGGAGCTCGCCTACGCGGCCCGCACCGTGGCCGGCGCCTACTCCCGCTACTGGGAGCCGTATCTCGCGATCTCGGTCCTGTACTGGATGCTCACGCTGCTGCTGGCGTGGGGCGTCCGCCACCTGGAAGCCCGGTATGGACGCGGCGATCTCCGTTGAGGCGCTGAGGAAGCGCTTCGGCACGCTCGAGGTGCTGCGCGGCGTCACCTGCGCGGTGGCCGACGCGGAGGTGGTGTGCGTCATCGGCCCGTCGGGCTCGGGGAAGAGCACGCTGCTCCGCTGCATGAACGGTCTGGAGGAGGCCACGAGCGGCCGCGTCCTGGTCCACGGCGTGGCCGTGCACGAGCACGGCACGAATCTCGACACCGTCCGCCGCGAGGTGGGCATGGTGTTCCAGCGCTTCAACCTCTTCCCCCACAAGACGGTGCTGCAGAACCTCACGCTGGCGCCGCGGCTCCTGCGGGCGCTCGCGCCGGCCGAGGCCGTGTCACGCGCCGAGGCGCTCCTGGCCAAGGTGGGCCTGCTGGACAAGCGCGATGCCTACCCGAACCAGCTCTCGGGCGGGCAGCAGCAGCGCGCGGCCATCGCGCGGGCGCTGGCGATGCAGCCGCGGATCATGCTCTTCGACGAGCCCACCTCGTCCATCGATCCGGAGATGGTGGGCGAGGTGCTCACCGTGATGCAGCAGCTGGCCGAGGAAGGCATGACGATGGTGGTCGTGACGCACGAAATGGGCTTCGCCCGCCGGGTGTCGGATCGCGTGCTCTTCCTGGACGAGGGGCGGCTGGTGGAGCAGGGGCCGCCCGACGCGCTCTTCGAGCGGCCGCAGGAGGAGCGGACGCGGAGGTTCCTCGGCAGTCGGCTGCAGTCGTAGCGAGACGGGACCCGGGACCGGGGCCCGAGAGTGACGCCTGTCGATTTCGTCCCCGCCCGTTCGACGTGTTCATGGAAGCCGGCGCTGCGGGAATGGCCCACACGCGGCTGGCTCGCGCCAACAGACTGACAACGAAGGAGTTAGCGACATGAAGTTCATGGTGATCGTGAAGGCCAGCACCGACTCGGAAGCCGGCAAGATGCCGGATGCCACGATGTTGCGAGCCATGCACGCCTTCAACGAAGAGCTGTTCAAGGCCGGCGTGATGCAGGCGGGCGAGGGGCTCCACCCCACGAGCCGGGGCGCCCGCGTGCGGTTCGAAGGCCCGAAGCGCACGGTCATCGACGGGCCGTTCGCCGAGACCAAGGAGCTCATCGCCGGGTACTGGATCTGGGAGTGCGCCAGCCTCCAGGACGCCATCGACTGGGTGAAGAAGTGCCCGAACCCGCACGCCGAGGACTCGGAGATCGAGATCCGCCAGATCTTCGCGCCCGAGGACTTCGGCGACGTCGCACCCGAGGTGATCGCGCGGGAGGCGGAGATGCGAGCCGAGTTCGACGCGCGCAAGAAGGGGTAGCCGCCCGGCTTGCGGCCGCGCCGGGCCGGGTGATGTGATCGGAGGCCGTGACCGCGGCCGATCCCCACGCCACCATCGAGGCCATCTGGAGAGACGAGGCGCCGAAGATCGTCGGCGGCCTGACCCGGCTCGTCCGCGATCTGGCCACGGCCGAGGACCTCGCGCACGACGCGCTCGTCGCGGCGCTCGAGCAGTGGCCGGACGAGGGCGTGCCGGACCGGCCCGGGGCCTGGCTGATGGCCACCGCCAAGCACCGCGCCATCGACCGCATGCGCCGCAACGCCAACTTCCGACGGAAGCTCACGACGCTCGGGGCCGAGATCGGCTCGCCGGTCTGGACGTCCGACCCCGACGCCGCCTTCGACGACCGGGTATCCGACGACGTGCTGCGCCTCATGTTCATGGCGTGCCACCCGGTCCTCGCGCCCGAGGCGCAGGTGGCGCTCACGCTGAAGGTCGTCGGCGGGCTGACCACCGGCGAGATCGCCCGGGCGTTCCTCGTGCCCGAGTCCACGATGGCGCAGCGGCTGGTGCGTGCCAAGCGGCTCCTGGCCCGCGAGCGGCCCGCGGTGGAGCTGCCGGCCGGCGAGGCACGGCGGGCGCGAGTGGATCGGTCCTCGACGTGCTCTACCTGGTCTTCAACGAAGGCTACTCGGCGACGACGGGCGACGTCGTCGTGCGGCGGAGCCTGTGCGACGAGGCGCGACGCCTCGCGCGGCTGCTCGTCCACGTGGCCCCCGGCGAGGCGGAGGCCCGCGGCCTGGCCGCGCTCATGGCCCTCCAGGCGTCCAGGCTGGAGGCCCGCGTGGACGCGGCGGGCGATCCCGTGCTGCTCGACGAACAGGACCGCGGCCTGTGGGACCAGGCCTCGATTCAGGAAGGCCTCGCCGAGCTGCAGCGGGCGATGGACGCCTCGGCGACGCCCGGCTACTACACGCTGCAGGCCGCCATCGCGGCCTGTCACGCGCGGGCCGCCCGCCCGGCGGACACGGACTGGATGGCGATCGTCCACCTGACACCGCGCTCATGGCGCTGGCCCCGTCGCCCGTCGTGGCCTTGAACCGGGCCGTGGCCGTCGGCCGCGCCCTGGGTCCTGCGGCGGCGCTGCCCCTCGTGGACACCCTGGCCGACGAGGCGGCCCTCCGCGCCTATCACTACGTCCCGGCGGTCCGCGCGGACCTCCTCGACAAGCTCGGCCGTCACGACGAGGCGCGCGCCGAGAATGCGCCCGCGCGGCCGCGCTCACGGCCAACGAGCGCGAGCGGGCCCAGCTGCTGGCCCGGGCCGGCGCCGTCCACTGATCGTCCCCTGTCGATCCTCGCCGTCCCCGTTCGACGTCCTGGCAGGAGCGGGGGCCGGCGCCGAGGCGTCCCCGCCACGGGAGGGATGCCATGAACGTGACCTTGTGGGTGTTGCAGGTGCTGCTGGCGGCCGCGTTTCTCGCGCACGGCGTGCTGTTCCTGACGCCGCCGCCGGAGATCGCCGTCCTGATGGACGCCTCGCTGCCGCGGTGGTTCCAGCTGTTCCTGGGCGTGGCCGAAGTGGCCGCGGCGGTGGGCCTGACGCTGCCCGGCATCACGCGCGTGCTGCCGAGCCTGGTGGCGTGGGCGGCCGCCGGCATCGTGGTCGTGATGGTCTCGGCGACCGTCTACCACCTGGCGCGCGGGGAGGGGAGTTCCGCCGCGACCACGTTCGTGCTGCTGTGCGTGGCCTCGTTCGTCACCTGGGCGCGGTGGCGCGTCCGGCCGATCGCGGCCAGGTCCCGGCGGTAGCGGGGACGTCGCGGTATGCTCCGCAAGGAGCCCGGGCAGACGACCGTCGCCGGGCGCGGACCTGACGCGATGAAACACTACCTGCTGATGTACGACGTCGTGGACGACTACGTGGAGCGCCGCGGCGCCTATCGGAACCAGCACCTCGAAAAGGCCTGGGCCGCCTCGGCCAGCGGGGCGCCCGTGCTGGCGGGCGCCCTGGAGGATCCGGCTGACGGCGCGATTCTGTGTTCCAGGGCGACTCGCCGGCAGTCGCGGAGGAGTTCGCGAAGCACGACCCGTACGTGCTGAACGGCCTCGTCACGCGCTGGCGCGTCAGGACCTGGAACACGGTGGCGGGGCCGATGGCCGTCAATCCGGTCAAGCCGGCGAGCCCCACGGCGTGATCGTCCGCTGCTGGCGCGGCCGCACCACGGCCGCGAACGCCCCGCGCTACCGGGCCCACCTCCTGGACCACGTCGTGCCGGCCCTGCACGGCATCCCGGGCTTCCTTGGCGTGCGGCTCCTGCAGCGCCCGCACGAGGACGGCGTCGAGGTGCTCGTGATGACGGAGTGGGCGTCGATGGCGGCGATTCGGGCCTTCGCCGGCGCCACGCCCGACATCGCCGTCGTGGAGCCGGAGGCGCGAGCGGTGCTCGACGCCTTCGACAGGCACGTCGAGCACTTCGACCTGCTCGACGACGTGCGCCAGGCCTCGCCCGCGTCGCCGCCTACTTCATGATCCCCATGAAGAACAGCACGAGCTCGAAGACCAGGATCAGCACGATGGCCACCTCGAGGATCTCGCCGCGGTCCATCGACGTCTGGTCCACGGCGAAGCGGTAGATGTCGTCGAGGGTCTTCAGCTTGTCCTTCACCGCGTCCTTCCACGCCGCCAGGCCGAGGCGCGCGGCCGCCAGGCCCAGCAGGCGGGCCGCGTAGACGTCGCCCACGAGCTTCAGCGCGTTCTCGGTGCGATCGGTCAGCTCGTTCACGTCGATGAGCACGCCGTGCAGCTGTCGCGCCGCCGCCGTGTACCGGCGGCCGATCCACGGCTCGTACCACCGCGTGGCCTGCAGGCGCGCGTAGATCCGCTGCAGCTCCTCGTCGAGCCGATGGTCGTAGTAGCGGAACTGGAGCAGCTGCGAGTTGGCGAATTCCAGCAGTTCGAGCGCGCCGGCGAGGCCGGCCTCCGAGTCGTAGACGAACGCGCCGTTCCACGAGGGCACGACCAGGTCGGAGGCCAGGTACGACAGCCGGTGACGCAGCACCTCGTCGCGCTCCTGCACGCTGATGGCCTCGCGCTCCCCACGGAGCAGGCGCGCGATGTCGTCGCCGTGCGCGGCCAGCAGCGCCTCGGCCGTGGGCGCGCCGTCGGCGGCCGTGACCCCCACCACGAAGTAGTCCTCGGACAGGTACGCGGTGCGCGGCGCCTGGAGCGCCGTGCGCAGCCGCTCGGCGACGTGCCGGCAGGCGGCTTCGGCGCCCGCGTCGAGCGCCGGGGTGCCCACGGCCGACTGCGCCAGCGCGACGAGTCCGGGCCACGTGCCCTCGAACGGCTGCGTGAGGGCGAGTGACACCACGCCGTAGTCGTAGATCTTGAAGCGGGCCGACCAGCCGTCCACGGCGGGCACGCCCACGGCCTCGCCGTCCACCTGCACGGGCGGGTGCTGGTAGCGGACGTAGGACGGAATCGCCGAGCGCGGTGCGAAGCGCGCGCTCTCACCCGCGCCCCCGAGGCTGGCGCGCACGGCGGCGAGGTCCGCCGACTCGGCCAGGTCGAACAGGTAGAACGCGGTCAGCTGTCCCCGAAGCGCGGCAGGCATCGGCCCACGGTACCCCAGGGGACCGCCCCGCGGGCGCGGGCCAAGCCCGGCCGGGGGGAATCCCCGCCGCCGGGGAGCAGTTCCCGGGGATCCGGCCGCCCGGGCCGCGTCTCGTCCCACCGGCGGGCCGCCCTCCCGCGGCAGCGATCTTGCCCTGTCGATCCTCGAGCCACCGGTTCGGTCCGCAACCAGGGGAGGGAGTCATGTCCCGCACGCGCATCGTCATCGCCGGCACCAACTTCGCCGGCTACACGGCCGCCCTCGAGCTCAAGGAGCTGGTGGGGGACAACCACGACATCGTCGTCGTCGCCAACACCCACAAGTTCCTGTTCTTCCCGTCGCTCATCTGGTACCCCTTCGGATTGCGCGAGGAGAAGGACATCACGTTCGACGTCCGGCCGATCTACGAGTCCCATGGCATCCAGTTCATCGAGGACGAGATCGAGCGATTCGACCCGCCGGCCAACCAGGTCCTGACGAAGACGAAGGGCGCCATCCCGTACGACTACCTGGTCATCGGCACCGGCCCGAAGGTGGACTACGACTACATCCCGGGAGTGCGCCAGTACTCGCACTCGATCGTCGGTCTCGGCCCGGCGCAGCGCACGCGCGAGGCGTGGAACCGTTTCCTCATCCACCCCGGGCCCATCGTCGTCGCATCGGCACAGGGGGCTGCCTGCTTCGGCGCGGCCTACGAGTTCCTCTTCAACCTGCGCTACCAGGTGGCGAAGCACGACCTGGCCGACAAGGCGCCCATCACCTACGTCACGGCCGAGCCGTTCGCCGCGCACTTCGGCATCGGCGGGTTCGGCAACGCGCAGAAGATGTGCGAGTGGCTGTTCCGCCACTATCAGATCGACTCGCGCATGAACGCCGAGATCGATCGCGTGGAAGCCGACGGCGTCCACCTGAAGGACGGGGAGTTCCTGCCATCCGCCTTCACCATGGTCATGCCGCGCTTTCTCGGCGTGGACGCCGTGAGGAACACGCCCGGGCTGGCCAACGAGAAGGGCTTCATCGAGGTGGCCGACACCTACCAGCACCCGACGTTCAAGAACGTGTTCGCGGCCGGCGTCGCCGTGCACGTCGCGCCGCCCGGGGCCACCGCCGTGCCCTGCGGCGTGCCGAAGACCGGCTTCCCCACCGAGCAGATGGCGAAGACGGCCGTGAAGAACGTCGTGGCCAGCATCAAGGGGCTGCCGCTCAGCACCGCGAAGTTCGACGACATGGCCGCCTACTGCATCATGGATACCGGCAACATGGGCATGATCATCGCGGGCGATCACATGCTGAGCCCCCGCGAGCACGAGTTCATCATCCCGGGGCCCGAGGCCCACTGGGCGAAGGTGGCCTTCGAGAAGTACTTCCTCTGGACCCGGCGGCACGCGCACGTGTGACGTCCGTGCCGGCCGTCTGACCGGGGCGGTAGAATCCGCCCAGGGCGCGGCCGTCCTCCCGGCCCCGCCTCGCGAGACATGGCAGACAACGGGACGGGCGGACAGCCGGCGCCGTGGCTGGGACGTGCGATCCGGGGCGGCACGTTGCTCGTCGGCGTCCTGGACTTCTGCGCGGCGCTGGCCATCGGCGCCTCGACCGGCACCACGCCCCAGCGCGTGGCCCAGTCGATAGCCAGCGGGCTGCTCGGCCGGGCGGCGTACGACGGCGGGTGGCCCACGGCCGCGCTCGGGCTTGCCCTCCACTTCACCATCGCCTGCGGGGTGACGACCGTGTTCGCCCTCGCCAGCCGACGCCTGCCCGATCTCCGGCGCCGCCCGTGGCTCTGGGGCCCGCTCTACGGAATCCTGGTGTTTCTCGCGATGTACCGCGTCGTCCTGCCGCTCGCGGGCCTGAACGCCTGGCCGCGGCGGTGGGTGGGCTTCGTCAACGCCGTCTTGGCCCACGTGTTCGCCGTCGGGTTGCCGGCTGCGTTATGGACCAGGCACGCGTCCGACCGGCGTCCATGAGCGCCGCCGGTCCGCCCGTGACGCTCCGGCTGGCCGTGCCGGCCGATGTGTTGGCCGTTGCGCGCGTCCACGTCGCCACCTGGCAGACGGCGTATCGCGGGCTCGTGCCGGACGCGTACCTCGATCGACTCCAGGCGGAGGAGCGGGCCACCCGCTACGACTTCTCGCACGTCGATGCCTCGAAGCCGCGCACCATCGTCGGCGTGGCCGACGGGAGCGTCGTGGGCTTCGCGACGACCGCGCCAGCCGCGGCGGGGACGCCGGGCGGCGAGCTGTGCGCGTTGCACGTGCATCCCGGCTGGTGGGGACGCGGCATCGGCGTGACCCTGATAGAGGAGGCGCGCGCCCATCTCATCGCCACGGGACACCGGACGGCCTGGCTCTGGATGCTCGACGGGAACGCGCGCGCCGAGCGGTTCTATCGCCAGGACCGCTGGGAGCCCGACGGCGCGCGGCGGACCGTGGACGTGTGGGGCGTGACGCTCCGCGAGGTCCGCTTCGCGCGCGAACTGTAGCCGCTTTACCGCTTCGGTTCCGTCTCGGCGATGAACGCGCGGGCCTCGCGCACGACGTCGTCGGTGATGCCCATGTGGCCCTTGTCGGCGTAGTGCACGAAGCGGTGGGTCACGCCCGCGCCCTTCAGCTTCTCCACGAAGTCCACGGCCTGCTGGATCGGGACGGACCGGTCGTCGTCGGAGTGGATCACGAGAAGGGGCGTGGTCGACGCGGACACGTGGTGCATCGGCGAGGCCTGCCGCCGCGCCTCGTCCACGTCGCCGCTCACGGGCGTCCACAGGTTGCCCCAGGACAGCGACGGCAGATCGTACGCCCCGGCCACGCTGATCACCGCGCGCACGTCGCTCCGGGCGTCGGGCCAGCCGCCGGTCTTCGGATACGTGCCGTCGCCGAGCGTGGCGGCCAGCGACACCATGTGACCGCCCGCCGACTGGCCGATGAGATACACGCGGGCCGGATCCACCCCGTAGTCGCCGGCGTGCGCGTGCAGCCATCGAAGCGCGCAGCGGACATCCAGGTAGGCGGCCGGCGCCGGTGACCCGCCCACCAGCCGGTAGTCGATGGACATGGCGAAGAAGCCCAGCTCGGCCCACTGCGCCACCTTGATGCTGCTGGCGTCGGTGCGGTTGCCGGCGCGCCAGCGGCCGCCGTGCACGGACACGATCGCGGGCCGGGGTCCCGGGCCATCGGGATACGCCAGATTGGCCAGGAGCGCCGAGCCCTCGACGCGCCCGTAGACGACGTCGGTCCTGGTGACGATCGGCGCCGACGGCTGTGACGCCGCCTTCCCTGGTGCGAGCACGCCCGCCGCGCCCACGCCCGCCGCCGATGCCAGGAACCTCCGCCGTGAGACCGCGGAACGCGTGGTGGGTGCCATCGTCGTCTCCTCCCTGGCGCCGGACCGCCGCTACCCGTGTCGCCGGCCGCGCGCCGCCGCGTACACGATCGACGCCGCGGCCACGCAGGCGCCGAAGCCGAGCCACTCGTTGGCGGCCAGGCCCGTGAGCAGCCAGAGAATCACGGGCACGGCCAGATAGGGCGCCACGCCGGCCAGCGGCAGCCGGACACCGGCCGACGCACCGTCGCGGGGCGTGGCGCGCAGGCGCCAGGCCGCCACGGCGCAGCCCAGGTACAGCGCCAGCGCCGAGACGTTCGCCAGGATCGCCAGGCCCTCGAAGGTGCCGGTCACGGCGAGGCCGAGTGTCAGCACCGACTGCACGACGATGGCCGCCTGTGGCGTGTGGTGGGTGGGATGGACCGCCGCGAGCGCGCGCGGCAGGAAGCCGTCGCGGGCGAGGGCGTAGACGATGCGCGGGACCGACAGCGTCATCCCGCCCAGGTAGCCGAACATCGACACCGCGGCCCCGGCCAGGAGCAGCGCGCGGGCCCGGCCGCCGAAGGCCGTGCCCGCCGCATCCGCCAGGGGCGTGGACGCACCCGGAAGGGCCGGACCCAGGATGCCCTGCGACGACACCTGGAGCGCGATGTAGAGGATGGTGATGCCCAGCATCGCCAGCGCGATCGCGCGAGGGACGGTGCGGGCGGTGTCGCGGACCTCGCCGCTCGGCACGAGCGCGGTCTCCACGCCCGCGAAGGCGAAGACCAGGAGCAGAGACGTGCGTGCCACGTCGCCGGCCGCCGGCCAGGCGGTCACCGTGAAATGCCCGCCGCTCACGACGAAGAGTCCGCCGATGGCGACGAAGGCCAGGGGCACGAGCTTCGCCACCGTGGCCGCGGCGTTCAGCCGTGCGCCGAGCGCCACGCCCTGGACGTTCACCAGCGTCCAGAACGCATAGGTCACGACGAGCACCACCGTCTCCATGGCGCCGCCGCCCAGGAGCTCTGCGGCGCTCGCCGCGAACACGGTGGAGACCGCGGCGGTCGCGAAGAGGCCGAGCATCCAGAGCAGCACGCCCGCGAGGAAGGCGGCGTACGGACCCAGCGCGACGCCGATGTACGCATAGGGGCCGCCCGTGAGCGAAACGCGGCTTCCGGCGTCGGCGATGCAGAGCACGATGAGGCCCATCGCCGCCGCGCAGACCAGGTAGGCGAGGGGCGCGGCCGGCCCGAGCGCCCCGGCGACGGTGGCGGGCAGGCGGAAGATGCCGCCGCCGACGGTGATGTTCACGATGGCCGCCGCCAGACCGTACGTGCCCATCACCCGGACGAGCGACTCGGACGTCGTCGGCGTGCGGTCGCGACCGGGCGGCATGCGCCGGTAGCTTAGTCCGAGTGCCGGCTTGGGGCGCGCGCGGGACGGGGGGGCCGGCCGGACGACGGGACGGCCGTCCGGCGCTGGAGGAGCAGGCGGGGCGGGCGATCAGCGGCCACCTCTGGGCCGCCGATCGCCCGGCGCCGGGGTCGGCGCCGTGTGGTCGCGGGCTACCGCTCGCGCATCGTGTCGCGCCGTTCGGCGTTCACCTCGAGCGCGTTCACGACGTCCTTCACGCCCGGGATGGTGCGGGCGACCCCTTCGGCCCGCGTCTTGGCCGCGTCGGTGGAGACCTCGCCCGTGAGGGTCACGACGCCGTTCTCGACCCGCAGATCGACGTCGGCGTTCTTCGCCTCGGGCGCCGCCTTCCACTGGGTGTCGAAGCGCTCCTCGATGCCGCTGTCGAGGTCGTCCGCCATCTCGGCCTGGATCCCCTCGACGACGATCTCGTTCGCGATCTGCGCGCGGTTCCCGACCGACGCACGCACGGCCTCGAGCGCCCGGTCGCGTTCGCTCGACGTGTCGACGGTGCCCGTCAGGCGGACGACCTGGCTGGACTCGTCGTAGGCCGCGTCCACCTCGTCCTGGAGCGCGGCGCGTTCGAGGGCGGCGGTCGCCATGCCCTCGATATCTGGAGACTGCTGACACGCAGCCACGGTGACGGCGAGTGTGCCAACCAACAGCCAGCTTCGCATGAGTGATGTCCTCCTCATGGCTCCGGGTCCAAGAACGGTGCCACGTCGGCAGTGGCGGGCATTGCCCGGGGTGTGTCCGTCGTTGCTGATTCTGGGAATCGCGCGTCCGGAGGCCGGCTCGTGTGGGGGGGGGCGGCAGCTCGTGGAGGCGCCGAGGGAGGCCAGCACAGCCGTTCTGCCGGAGATCCGAGGGAGCCTCCTTGGACGAAGCCGTCGACCGCGCGGTGATATCGTCGAACGACCACGGCCCGTCCGTGGCGCGCACGCCCGATCGAACACCGGAACCATGGACGGCGCGGCGGGGAGTGCGGACGACATGCGCATCGACGAACGCACGGTGGCCAGGCAGTACGAGACAGGAGGGCTGCTCGGCTCACTGCGCGCGGCCTTGACCGCCCAGGGCCTGGCCCCCGACACGATCTCCGTGGACGACCTGGCGCCGGCCGACGAGTTCCACATGGGCGGACGCCAGGCGACGAAGGAGTTCCATGCGCAGCTGGGCTGGCAATCCGGGCAACGGCTGCTGGACGTCGGGTGCGGGATCGGCGGCGCCGCACGCTACGTGGCCTCCCGTTACGGCGTCGATGTCACGGGCCTCGATCTGACGGCGGAGTTCGTCGAGACGGGCAACGAGGTGAGCCGCTGGGTGGGCCTCTCGGACCGCGTGGCCCTGCGGCAGGGCAGCGCGCTGGCGCCGCCGTTCGGCGACCAGGCCTTCGACGGCGCCTACATGATGCACGTGGGCATGAACATCGCCGACAAGCCGGCCCTCTTCGCGGGCCTGGCCCGCGTGCTCCGTCCCGGAGGCACCTTCGGGGTCTACGACGTGATGCGGGCCGGCGACGGCGCCGTGCCCTACCCCGTGCCCTGGGCCGAATCCGGCGCGACCTGCGCGCTGGCCTCGCCCGCCGACTACGAGGACGCGCTCGCGGCCGCCGGCTTCGAGATCGCGGCCAGGCGGGATCGCCGGGAGTTCGCGCTGGAGTTCTTCCATCGGATGCGCGCGGCCATGGCGGGCGCGGACGGTCCGCCGCCGATCGGTCTGCACCTCATCCTCGGGGCGAACGCCGCGCTGAAGGTGCGCCACATGATCGAGGCGCTGACCGAGGGCGTCATCGCGCCCGTCGAGATGATCGCCGTCCGTCGCGCCTGAGCCCGCGCCGGGCGCCCGCCGCTCCAGGGTGACGGCGCGAACGGGATAAGCTCAGGGACGCCCATGCCCGCCGCGCCGTTCACCGCCGCCGTCGCCCAGCTCGCCTCCGTGCCGTACGATCCCGGCGCCTCGGCGCTGAAGGCGGCTGCGGCCATCCGCGAGGCCGCCGGGCAGGGTGCCCGGCTGGTCGTGTTCCCCGAGGCCTTCATCGGCGGCTATCCCAAGGGCGCCAGTTTCGGCGCGCCCGTCGGCCTGAGGACGGCCGGCGGCCGCGAGGCGTTCCGTCGCTACTTCGAGGCCGCCATCGATCTCGACGGGCCCGAGGTGGCCGCGCTCGCCGAGGCCACGGCCGAGACCGGCGCGTTCGTCGTCATCGGCGTGATCGAGCGCGACGGCGGCACCCTGTACTGCACGGCGCTCTATCTGGACGGCGCACGCGGCGTGGTCGGTACGCACCGCAAGCTCATGCCCACCGCCGCCGAGCGGCTCATCTGGGGCTACGGGGACGGCTCGACGATGCCGGCCTTCCGGACGGACATGGGCGTCATCGGCGCCGTCATCTGCTGGGAGAACTACATGCCCGCCCTGCGGATGCACATGTACAGCCAGGGCGTCACCCTCTACTGCGCGCCGACGGCCGACGATCGCGACACCTGGCTGCCGTCGATGCGGCACATCGCGCTCGAGGGCCGGTGTTTCGTCCTCACCGCCTGCCAGCACATCACGCGGGCGGCGTACGGCCCCGATCACGAGAGCGCGCTCGGCGACGCGCCGGACACGGTGATGATGCGCGGCGGGTCCGCCATCGTCGGCCCGCTGGGCCAGGTGCTGGCCGGCCCCGACTTCTCGGGCGAGACGATGCTCTACGCCACGCTCGATCCGGCCGACATCGCCCGCGGGAAATACGACTTCGACGCGACCGGGCACTACGCGCGGCCCGACGTGTTCCAGCTCACGGTGGACACGCGCGCGAAGCGCGCCGTGAGCGGCGCCTGATGCCCGTCGGCTACTCCGACCTGACGCGCGCGGCCCTCGACCGTCAGCTGTCGCCCAGCCGGTCGGCGAAGGACTTCGCGGGGGTGCTGCGGCGGCACCAGCGGGCCACCGCCGCCCTCGACCGCGCGCCCGGCCTCGTCGTGTCCCGCGACGTCTCGTACGGACCGCGCGCCCGTGAACGCGTCGACCTGGTGCGCCCCGCCGGTCGCGCGCCCATCGCCTGCCTGGTCTACTTCCATGGCGGGTTCTGGCAGGAAGGCGACAAGGCCGGCTCGGGGTTCGCCGCGGAGGCGCTCGCGGCGCGCGGCTGGGCGCTGGCGGCCGTCGGCTACACGCTGGCGCCGGATCTCCGGCTGCGCGACATCGTGCAGGAGGCCGCCGCCGCGGTCGTCCACCTCGCGCGCGAGTCGGGACCGCTCGAGCTGGAGGGCGCGCCTCTCGTTCTGAGCGGGCACTCGGCGGGCGGGCACCTGGCCGCGGCCGTCGCCTGTGGGATGGGAGGCGGCGAGGCGTCGCATGCCGTGGCGGGGCTGGTGCTCGTGAGCGGCGTGTACGACCTGGCGCCGATTGCGGCGTCCTACGTGAACGACCGCGTCGGCCTCGACGCCGCCGAGATCGAGGCGCTGTCGCCGCTCACGGCGGCGCCCGTGGGGGACATCCCCGTGCACGTGCTGGTGGGCGCCGACGAGCCCGAGGCGTTCCTGCGCCAGTCCGACGCCCTCATCGAGGCGTGGGGGCCCAGGCTCTCGCGCCTCACCAGCCATCGCGCACCCGGACGCGACCACTTCGACGTGCTGGACGAACTGGCGGACCCTGCCTCCCCGACCTTCGCGGCCATGATGACGATGGCGGCGTCCGCAGGAGGCGCGGTGTGACGGGCTTCACCCGCGTGCTGGTCGACGGCGGACTGGCGGTGCCGAAGCTGATGGACTGCCGCCGCCACGGCCCGGGCTCCGGTGCGGAGCTCTTCGTGGTCGAAGGCGACAGCGCGGCTGGCACCGTGGCGCTGGTACGCGACGCGGAGACGCAGGCCGTGCTCCCGATGCAGGGCAAGCCGATGAACGCCGTGAAGGCGTCGCCGGAGAAGGTGGTGGCGAACCCGTGGTTCCAGGCGCTCACCCAGGCCATGGGCGCCGGCGACGGCCCGGCGTTCGACCTGGCCCGGGTCCGCTACGAGCGGGTGGTCCTGCTGATGGACGCGGACGCCGACGGCATCCACTGCGCCGCGTTGATGTGTCTCTACTTCTATCGTCGGATGTGGCCGCTCCTGGCCGAGCGGCGCGTGTCGGTCGCCCATCCGCCGCTCGCGTGCCTCTCGAGCGACCAGTTGCCGAGACCGCTCTACGTCTTCACCGAGCCGGAGTACCGGCAGGCCACCCAGGATCTGCGCGCGGTGGGCCACGACCTGCAAGTGGTGCGCTACCGTGGCCTGGCCGGCGTGGACCTGGAGGCGCTGGCCACGGCCTCGGTGCGTCCGGCCACGCGCACCCTGCAGGCCCTGGGCCGCGCCGATGCCGACGCCATGATGCGCGTGCTGGGGCGCGGCGAGCCGCAGCCCACGTTGTTTTGAGCCGCCCGTGACCTCCACGCTCAGCGACTGGCTGCCGTCGCGCGACGCCCCGACCGACGAGCTGCTCGATCTCTTCCTGCGCTACGTGGACTCGCGCGGACTCGCGTTGTACCCGGCACAGGAGGAGGCCATGCTCGCCCTCCTCGACGGGCAGAACGTGATCCTGAACACCCCCACCGGCTCGGGGAAGTCGCTGGTGGCGACGGCCATGATCTTCGCGGCGCTCGCGAGGGGCCAACGGTCCGTCTACACGTGCCCGATCAAGGCGCTCGTGAACGAGAAGTGGATGGCGCTCTGCCGCGAGTTCGGGCCGGACCAGGTGGGCCTCTCGACCGGGGATGCCACCGTCAACCGCGAGGCCCCGATCCTCTGCTGCACGGCGGAGGTGCTCTCGAACATCGCCCTCCGAGAGGGCGAGCATGCGCCCTTCGATCACGTCGTGATGGACGAGTTCCATTACTACGCGGATCGCGATCGCGGCGCCGCGTGGCAGGTGCCGCTGCTCACGATGCCCCGCGCACGCTTCCTGCTGATGTCGGCCACACTGGGCGACACGACGCCGTTCGAGACGTGGATCACGCGGACGACCGGCCTGCCGACGGTGACCGTCAAGTCCGGCGAGCGGCCGGTGCCCCTCGACTACACGTATGCCGAGATCCCGCTGGCCCAC
Organism: Vicinamibacterales bacterium; assembly: GCA_041394705.1. Lineage (GTDB taxonomy): Bacteria > Acidobacteriota > Vicinamibacteria > Vicinamibacterales > UBA2999 > CADEFD01. The sequence goes on along the minus strand of JAWKHS010000024.1, from coordinate 53,087 downwards.
ACCATCGAGAAGCTGGTGGACGAGGAGCGGACGCCCGCCTACGTCGTGCACTTCACGCAGGCCGACGCCGCGGCGAGCGCCCAGGACTTCACGAGCCTGAAGATCGCCACCAAGGAGCAGAAGGCCGAAATCGCCGCCCGGATCGAGACCGTCGACTTCTCCAGTCCGTACGGTCCGTCGATCAGGAAGTGGCTGCGCCACGGCATCGGCCTGCACCACGCGGGCCTCCTGCCGAAGTACCGGGTGCTCGTGGAGCAGCTGGCGCAGCTCGGCCTGCTCCGCGTCATCTGCGGCACCGACACGCTGGGCGCCGGCATCAACGTGCCCATCCGCACGGTCGTCATCACGAAGCTCTGCAAGTTCGACGGCCAGAAGACGTCTCGTCTCAGTGCGCGTGAGTTCCACCAGATCGCGGGCCGCGCCGGCCGCAAGGGCTTCGACGACCGCGGCTACGTCGTCGTGCAGGCGCCGGAGCACGTCGTCGAGAACCTGCGGCTGGCCGAGAAGGCCGCGCGCGACGGCCGGAAGTTCGTGAAGCGCAAGCCCCCGGACCACAACTACGTGGACTGGGACCAGAACGTCTACACGCGCCTCATCGCGGCGCCGCCCGAGCCGCTCGTCTCGCGCTTCCAGGTGACCCACGGCATGCTGCTGAACGTGCTCAGCCGGCCCACCGACGGCTGCCAGGCGATGCGCGTGCTGGTGCGCGACAGCCACGAGACGCCCGCGGCCAAGACCGCGCACCGGCGCCGCGCCTGGCAGCTCTTCCGGGCGCTCGTGCAGCGCGGCATCGTCGAGATCGTGCCGCCCACGCCCGAGGGCGCGAAGGTGCGCGTGAACGTGGATTTGCAGGACGACTTCTCGATGGACCAGGCGCTGTCGCTGTATCTCATCGAGACGATCCCGCTCCTGGAGCAGGACTCGCCCACCTACGCGCTCGACGTGCTGACACTCGTCGAGTCCATCCTCGAGAACCCCGAGCTCATCCTGCGCCGTCAGCTCGATCGGCTGAAGGGCCGGAAGGTGGCCGAGCTGAAGGCCGAGGGCATGGAGTACGAGGAACGGATGGCGGAGCTCGAGAAGCTCGAATATCCCAAGCCGCTCCGTGACTTCGTGTACGACACGTTCAACGCCTTCGCCGATCGCCACCCGTGGGTGGCCCAGGAGAACATCCGTCCCAAGTCCATCGCACGGGAGATGTTCGAGACCTACAAGTCGTTCGCCGAGTACGTGCTGGAGTACGACCTGGAACGGAGCGAGGGCCTGCTGCTCCGTCACCTGAACAGCGTCTACAAGGCGCTGAGCCAGACCGTCCCGGCCGCGATGAAGACCGACGAGGTGCTGGAGATCGAGTGGTACATGCGCACGCTCGTACGGACCGCCGATGCCAGCCTGGCCGAGGAATGGGAGCGGATGCGCGACCCGAACTACGTGCCGCTCGGGCCCGGGCGCGGCGCCGACGCGCTGGCCAGAAAGCCCTAGCCCGTGGCGCCGTACGACCTCACCGCCGATGCGCCCGCCTTCCTGGCGGCCATCCGCGCCCGAGTGTTCACGGCACTCAAGGCGTGGGCACACGGCGACGGTCAAGGCGCGGTCGCCGCGCTCGACGCGCCGACGTCCGCCGAGGCGCAGGCCGCGACGCCTCCCGAGCTGAAGGCCGCCTTCGAGGCGTTCACCCCGGAGCACGGCGGGCTGCGCTTCGATCCCGAAGCCCGTAACGCCCGCCACACCCACGTGGACCGCCGCGAGGCGCCCGCCCGCTGGCTGGTGCAGCAGGTCCTCGTGGACGCGAACGACCTGAACGACTGGACGGCCGAGTTCGACGTGGACGTGGAGGCGTCGCGCGACCGTCAGCAGCCGGTGCTGTGGCTGCGCCGGATCGGCCCGCTGGCTTGACGGCGCGAAGCCCGTCGCGCCCGACGCCGTGAGGCTACGGCACCACGACGAGGACCACGTTGCTGGCGGCGGTTTTGAAGCAGAGATTGTCGCTCACCAGCCACAGGTGGTAGGCGCCAGGCGGCGCCGTCGTCGAGAACGACGTCGCGGACGGGTCCAGCGCGACGCTCCCAATGTCCGGTACGCCGGCCTGAGTGCCCGCCTTGAGGAAGAGGCCGTCTACGTACGGCGCCGTCGGCGACGGTTGCCACGTCAGTACGACCGTTCGGCCGGTGACGACGGCGGTCAGGTTGGTGGGCGGCAGCGGTGTGACGCCGCACGATGCCATGGCCGACGTATCGATCAGGAGTTCCGCTGCCGGCGCCGAGCGACCGGCGCCATTGACCGACGTCAGCCGCGTCCAGAACGTGCCGGCCGGTAGGTCGAGCGTGAGGTTCGTCGCCGCTCCGTCGATGGGCAGGGCGCCCAGGTCGCTTCGTCCCTCGGCGGTTCCGCCCTGGAGCAGGTAGTACGGCGGTGCGCCCGTGGACGGTGCGTTCCAGGTGATGGTCACGCGCCTTCCATCGACGACGGCCGCGGGATCGAGCGGCGGGGCCGGCACATCGGGCGGTCCCACGGCAAAGGACACGTCGGCGCTCGGCAGGCTCTCCAGCTGACCGGCCACGGACCTGACGCGGACGAAGTAGGTGCCGGGCGGCGCCGGCGCCGTGAGCGTCGATTGCCCGGGCGGCAGGTCCAGCGTCAGGAGGTCCTTGGCGCCTTCCCGCGTGCCGACCTCCAGGCGAATGGCCGTCCGTGCCGGAGCGGCGGAGGGCGGCGTCCACGAGAGGGTCACCTGGCCGGCAGACTGACTCACGGAGAGTCGTGTGGGTGGCGAGGGGGCGCCCGGCAGGCAGCCGTCGCCGACGAGCAGGCATCCGGGCAGGAGGCCGAACCACTCCTGGTACGGCACGCGCCACGGCAGGCGTCGTCCCGTGGCCGTCGAGAACGCCGCGAGGTGCCCGGTCTCCCTGCCCGACACCGTGGGCCGCAGCGTCTCGACCGACGAGAGGTTGAGGAAGAACCGATCGCCGACCGACGCGTACAGCGTGCCGTCCTGATCCACGTCGATCCTCGACACGCCCGCCCCGAGTAACGAGCCGCTGTCAGTCAACACGCCCGGGACATCCGGATTCCACGGCAGCAGCGCGCCCGACGCCGCGTCCACCTCCGCCAGACCTCGACGCCGCACGCCGTTGATGCGCATCCACGCGCCGCCCACCCACAGCCGGCTGGCGGCCGCCCGAAGCGACGTCACGTCCCCAGACACATCCGCCCGAAACGGCAGCACCGCGCCATTCGTCCAGTCCACGGCCGCGAGGCCCGCGTGCGGAACGCCGTTCACCTGCGTGAAGTTGCCTCCCAGGTACAGCGTCGCGCCCACGACGTCGATGCTCGTCACGCGGGTCCCTGGCTGCACCGCGACCGGCAGCCGTCGGTACGACCAGTCCGAGATGCGGATCGCGCCGAGCTCCGCGCCGTTCGGGCCATTCACGCAGACGATCACCTCGGATCCGGCGACGCGCATCCGGCAGCCGACGAAGTCGCGATCGGGCAACAGGGCCACCTCGCCCAGCGTGGCGCCGGACGCCGGGTCGACCTTCGCGTAGTGCGCGTCCTGGCGCTGGGCGAAGAGCGACGTGCCGTCGGTGGCCAGCTGCACGACTGGCTGGAAGGACGTGCCGGAGAACCCCGCGATCCAGGGCTCGACGACTTTCGCGTCGAGGTCGATGGAGGCAAGCCCATACGCCGCTGTGCCGCCGGCCCCGTTGAAGTCGCCGCCCACCACGGCACCTTCGGGCGCCTCCGCCACGGTCCGCACTGCGCCGAACACCTCCGGTGTAAAGGCCCGCGGGCCGCCGGTGGCCACGCCGAAGGCCTGGACGCTCGTGTTGCCGCCCGTGAGCACAACCGCCGGGCCGGCGCGCGTCAGCCCCGGCGTCTGTGTGGTCGTCTCGAACGCGGCCGTGACGCCGGGGGGGTGCCAGTCCACGGCTGCGCCGGTCGCCGCGTCCACTGCCGCAAGGTTGGCGCGTCCCCCGTTCGCGAGGAAGTAGCCTGAGAAGTAGAGGCGGGAGCCGTCCACCAGCACGTTGGAGATCGAGGTGTAGTCGCCGTAGGTGCCGGACAGGTATTGAAACGTCAGGTCCGTCGACCAGTCCGTGTCGTTGCCCGTTCGTGCGTCGATGGCCACGAGGGGACGCTGGTAGCCGTACTGGGCGAGGTACACGTACGTCGAGGTCGCGGCCACGGAGCTGGCCCAGATGTTCCGGGCGAAGAGCTGGCGGCCGCTGCCTGCGTCGAAGCCCCACACGCGCGAGCCTGCGGCCCCGTAGTACGGCCGGTATCCGCTCAGATACACGCCGATGGACGAGAACGTGAGCGCGCGGATCTGGCGCTGACCGCGATCGAAACCCGCCCCCCAGCTCGAGAGCTGACGGGTGGCCACGTCAATCGCGGCCAGGCCGCCGCGCGGCGCGCCGTTCACCGTGCTGAAATCGCCCGCCAGATACACACGCCCGTGCGCCAGGGCCACGAGCCGGATCACGCCGTCGGCCGACACTCGGAACTGCGGGTCCACGGTCCGCGTGGCCGTCACTCTGGCGAAGCGCGCGATCGGCTGCCCGTCCACGTGGGTGAAATCGCCCACCAGGAACCAACCGCCGGTGCCATCCGCCACGATGTGGTGGACGGGCCCCTCGACCCTCGGGAAGCGCCCGGGAAGGTGCCGGCCGAACACGTCCGTGACCACCGCGTTGCCGGTTGGATCGGACAGCCGCGAGAAGCCGCCGCCGATGAAGAGGCGCCGGCCGATCTGCACGGCCGTCGGCGGCGTGATGTGAATGCCGTTGTCCACGACCGGCAGCGGGAGGGCTCGCTCCGCCACCTGGGCATGCGCGCGGCTGGGCCCCGCGAGGCCCGCCGCCACCAACGTCGCGGCGGCGAGCGAAATGAAGGAACGCATGTACGCCTCCATCGGTCGGGCCTGGGGGCGTGGCTCGACGCGCCGATCCGCAATGCAATTCCGGTTCCCTCATGTCGTCGGCGAGTGACCGCCGGATTCTCTGGAAGCAGCGAACGCACCGCCGGCGCTGTGGCACCGGAGCCACACCTCGGCCAAGCCTGGTGTGTTCCTCTCGCCACGGTCGTGGAGCGGCCGGCGGACGCTGACGGCGTGCCGGGCGGGCGGCCCCGCTAACCGCGCGTCGTGTCGAAGTGTCCCGGCAGCGCGACCTCGAGCACCTGCAGGTTCGGCGACGGATCGCGAAGCGCCGTGGCCAGTCCGGGGGGGACGACATAGGCGTCGCCCTCTTCGAGCGCGTGCGTGCCCTCGGCCCCCGCATCCAGCGTGACGCCGCCGGCCAGGACGAACGTGAAGAGGATGTCGGCCGTGTGGCGGGTGAACACGCCGTCGGCCGCGCCTACGCCTCCCGGTTTGGCCACCTGCACCGAGGCCACGCCGCCGGTCGCGTCGGTGATCCCGGTGTCGCGTCCCTCGAAGCCGGGCACGCGCCAGGGCTGCCACGTGGCCTCGGCGGCCTTGCTATGGCAGAAGCGCTGGCCGCCGAACACGCGGCTGCGATCCACGGTGGGCGTCGGCAGCGTCATCGCGTGGTCGATGGTCGTCAGGTGCGCGGCCGGCACGCCGATCTCGATCACCTGCAGGTGTGCCCCCGACTCCAGGACGCGGTGCCGGATCTCGGGAGGCTGGATCACGCAGTCGCCGGCGCCGAGGATGAACGGCGGTCCCTGGTCCTCGTACACCAGCCGCACCCAGCCGCTGTAACAGAAGATGAGCTGAAACCCGATGGTGTGGTAGTGCACCATGTCGGGCACCGGCCCGGCGTCGGGAATCCGGATGTGCGAGGCGATGATGCTGCCGCCGAGGCGCCCGGGGATCAGGTCGCGGTACTGCATCCCGGCGCGGCCGATCACCCACGGCGAGCGGTCCTTCAGGCGGCGGACCATGAACTGATGGGTCGTCTGCGGCGTGTCGAAGGCCGGACGAAGCGGAGCCACGACTACACGCACGCCGTTCGGGGCCGTCAGCTCGCGGGCGCCGCCAGCGACCGTGTCCGGATGCTCCGCGAGCAGGCGCAGCTCCGGCGCGGCCGCGGTGCAGTCCCGGTCCAGCCGCACCCGGAGCCCGTGCCCGCTCATCGTGGCCACGCGCGGGCTGTCGGCCGGGTAGATCGTCTCGAGGCGGAACCCGAGGGTCTTCTGGAAGAAGGCGAGATCGGCGCCCAGATCCGTCGACGGCAGGTTCACTTCGGCGACGACGTCGGCGACGGGCGGCACGGCGTGAGCCTACCACGCGGCTCCGCGAACGGGAGTAGAGTCCGAGCATGCCCGAGTACCTTGCGCCCGGCGTGTACGTCGAGGAGATCGCCCAGCCGACGCGGCGCATCGACGGCGTGCCCACGTCGGTGGCCGGCTTCGTCGGCGAAGCCGAACGCGGTCCCACGACGCCCACGTGCCTCACGAACTGGGCCGACTACGAACGTGAATTCGGCGGCTTCCTCGACGAGGCGCCGCACACCACGCCGTACTGGCGGCTGCCGTACGCCGTGCGCGGCTTCTTCGAGAACGGCGGGCAGCGGTGCTACGTGGCCCGCGTCGTCGGATCGCCCACGCCGGGAGGCGGCCACGCGCCGGTCACGCTCGACCAGGTGCTGGGCGATGCCGACAGGCCCGAGGACCGCACGGGCATCGCCGGCCTGATGACGGTCGACGAGATCGCGCTGATGGCCATCCCCGACGCCGTGGCGGCGCCGGCGTTCGCCGACGCGCTCGTGGATCGCTGCGAGGCGGCGAAGAACCGACTCGCGATCCTCGACGATCCGACGGGCGCCCCGGATCCCAGGGTAGTCGGACAGCACCGGGTCACGAGCTGGGCGGCCCTCTACTATCCGCACCTCCGCGTGCCGGCCGTGCACCGGCCGAACGGCCACGCCGTGGTGCCGGCGTGCGGCCACGTGGCCGGCGTCATCGCACGGGTCGACCGCGCGCGCGGCGTGCAGAAGGCGCCCGCCAACGAGCCCGTGCACGGCCTGTGGCAGCCCGTGCACCCCGACGATCCCGGTCCCCTCGAGCCGGTCGTGAACGCCCGCGCCGACGACGTGCTGGGCCCGCTCGGCGTGAACGTGATCCGCGACATGCGCGGCGACGGGCGGGACGTCCGTGTGTGGGGCGCCCGCACGATGTCGCCGCAGACGTCGTGGAAGTACGTCAGCGTGCGGCGGCTGTTCATCTTCGTGGAGGAGTCGATTCGGCGCGGCACCCAGTGGGTGGTCTTCGAGCCGAACGGCGAGCCCACGTGGCTGGCCGTCCGGCGGGCCGTGGAGAACTTCCTGCTCCAGGTGTGGCGCGGGGGCGGCCTGGCCGGCGCGAAGGCCGAAGAGGCCTTCTTCGTGCGCTGCGATCGGAGCACGATGACCCAGGACGACCTCGACAACGGCCGGCTGGTCACCCTCGTCGGCGTCGCGCCGATGAAGCCGGCCGAGTTCGTCATCCTGCGCTTCACGCACACGACCGCCGACCGGCCCTGAATCGGCGCTCGTCCCACGGCACGGCCCAGCCCGCCCGCCGGCGCTACACTGGCCCGATGCCGCCCCTGGGGACGGAGGAGCCGGGCCGGCGCGGGCCGCTGCCGCCCGCCGCTGCGCCGCGCGCGCTGGCGCCCCTGGCCGCGCGGCTCCGCGAGCCGTCGCCGACGCCCGAGAGCCCCCGCCACGAGATCTCGCAGGTGCTCCTCGCGACCGACCTCCTGACCGTCGGGCGCTGGCGCTGCCCCGCCGACAGCCCGTTCTTCCGCGATTCGGGCCCGCCCGGCCAGTGCCTGTCCGTCTTCCCGCGCACCGGCGTCTGGATCCGGCACGAGGGACGCGCGCCGTTCGTCGCCGATCCCACCGTGGTCACCTACTACAACCCAGGGCAGCGCTACGAGCGCACCGTGCTCGATCCGGCCGGCGACCGCTGCGAGTACTTCGGCGTGGCGCCTGCCGTGATGGCGGACCTGCTCGCCGGCGTGGGCGCGCCGCCCGACGAAGACGCGCGTCCGCTGCCCTTCAGCCACGGACCGAGCGACCGCGAGTGCTACCTGCGGCAGCGGGCGGTCGTCGAGCACGTGTGCCGGGCCGACGTGCCCGACGTCCTGTTCGTCGAGGAGACGATGCTCGACGTGCTGGCGCGTCTGGTGGCGCTCGCCAGCCGCCGCACCGCGCCGCCGCAGAAACGGGCACGCCCGGGCCGCCGGGCGGGGGCCGATCTCGCCGAGTCGGCGCGGGCCGCGATCGCCGCGGGGTTCACCGAACCGTGGTCGCTCGGCGACCTCGCGCTGCGACTCGCGACCACGCCGTTCCACCTGGCCCGCGTGTTCCGCGCCCACACGGGCTGGACCCTGCACGGGTACCGCACGGAACTGCGGATGCGCGCGGCGCTCGAGCGGGTCGCGGCCTCGGGCACGGACCTGCTGGACCTGGCCCTGGCGCTCGGCTACTCGAGCCACAGTCACTTCACGGCCACGTTCCATCGCGCCTTCGGCGAGACGCCGTCCGACATGCGCCGCCGGCTGGCGCCCTCGCGCGCCGTCTGACCACGGCCGGTGTCACGGGCGCGACGGCCCGGCGTCCTGCACGTGAATCGATGTCCACGCCCCTCCGGGTTCGCGCCGGAGGATCTCGATGAAGCGACGCGGATGCGCGCCGCCCGCACCCCGACGTTCGAAGGTCCCGCGCGCGGTGGCGAGGTCCGCCGTCAGGACCACGTCGTCGACGACGAGACGCGTCCACCCGGCGGCGTCGCCCCGGCTCCGGACCGCCTTCAGTACCGCGATCTCGTCGGGATGCCTTGGCTCGCCCTCCTTGACCGGCAGCGTGCGATCGCGGCGGCTGTAGGTCCCATCGAACGCCGCCGTCCACGTGGCGCCGCCGTCCTTGGACGACTCCCACAGTTGCCGCACGCGGCCCTCGGACAGCGGCGTCCACGTGATTCGCTGGACGTCGGTGGCGCCGCCATCGCCGCGCGTGCGCTGTTCCATCACCATGTTCCGGCCGACGAGGCCGCCCACGAGCGTGAGTCGCGAGGGCGAGTTGTCAGTCCACGCCTGGTGCCAGCGCTCGTCCGACGGGTCGTACATGTTGTGCGACACGCCGCGGATGGCGCCGTTGGTGTTCGTCCACTCCTCGCGCAGCGCGCAGCCGCCCATGATGGACGTGATGCGGTTGTAGCCGACGATCTGTCCCTTCGGCCCGCGGACCTCCCAGTCCCCGATCCAGAAGTCGAACTGCCGGTGCTCGGCGGAGGTGCAGCCCGGCGGTCCGGGCGGCGGGGTGGGCGGGGGAGTCGTCTGGAACAGGGCCAGCAGCAGCCACAGCATGGCTCCACCGTAGCCAGCCACCGTCCAGCCCGGCTATCGAGAACGTGCTCCCGCGGCGTCCGCGCGGCCGGCTGGCGCGGCGCGTCACGTAGGCTGGAGGAACCGCCATGTCCAACGACGACGTCTACGCCACCGGCTTTCTCAACCGCGCGCTCGATCCGGCGTCGCAGCCGCCAGAGATCCGCGCCTTCCTCCAGGCCGAGATCGACTGGCTCCTCCGGACCGTGCCGGCCCGCGCGTCCGTGGTGGACGTGGGGTGCGGCACCGGCCGGCACCTCGCGCTCCTGGCCGACCACGTGCGGCTCGGCGTGGGCGTGGACTACGACCACGACTACCTGAAGGACGCCTGCCGGCACGGCCGACCCGGCCGCGTGTGCTTCGTGCGCGCCGACGGCGCGCGGCTGCCGCTCGTCAGGCCCTTCGACATCGCCACCTGCCTGACGAACACCTGGGGCACGATGCCGGACAAGGTGGGCGTGCTCGACGAGATGCGGCGGTGCGCGCCCGGGACCGGCACGCGGCGGCTCACGGTGTACTCCCCGGCCTCGGTCGCGCCGCGCCGCGAGTGGTACCGCCGGCTGGGCCACACGGTGGTGGACGAGACGCCCGAGGCGCTCGTGACCGACAACGGGTTTTCGTCGGAACACTTCGACGAGGCCAGGCTCCGGGCCATCATCGGCCCCTGCACGATCGAGCCGCTGGCCGGCATCGCGCACGGCGTCACGTTCTGATGCCCGTCGGGGCTCGGGCTGTCCCCGGTCAGCGCTGGTCGAGCGCGATGGTGAGCGCCGCGCCGTAGAGCATCGTGCGGTCGTTGTCGCGCGCGGCCCACGTGAGGAGCGTCTCCACGCTGGGCTGCACCGGACCGTTGAAGACGGTCTGTCCGTCGGCCACCACCGTCACGGGCATCGCGAAGTCGATGACGTCGGGGGACAGCAGCAGCGTGAAGGCGCCGACGCCACGCGTGACCGCCGTCACGGTGTTGCCCTCGCGCACGAGGTCCACGCGGCCCGTGGGCCGGGTCGTCGTGAAGAGCGGCGTGACCCGCGCCTGGCGCACGGGCGCGTAGTTGCCCTTCAATTCCTTCGACGCGCCGCCGCGCGTCACCGCCAGCGTGAGCGCCTGGCCGGGGTCGAAGATGCCGAGATACTCGGTGAGGTCCAGGCCCTCGGGCAGCGTCCGGCCGTTGACGGCCGTCACGAGGTCGCCGGCCTGCAGCCCCACGGCGCTCGCATTCGATCCCGGCTGCACGTCGGTCACGCGCATGCCAATCGTCCTGACGCCGAACGACAGCTCTTCGCCGGCCGCGATGTCGTTGATGTCGGGCAGCGCCGGCCCGGCTCCCGGCGCGGCGAGCCTGTCGATGACGAGCCAGTGCGCGCGGTTCCGCGACGTGGTGCTGTCGGTCGTCCAACTCAACCGGGCCGGGTGCGGCTCGCGCGGGTGCGCGCGGACGAAGTCCTCGAAGTCGTCCTTCACGACCGGCCACCACGCCGTCGTGTGGCCCGCGTCGGCCTGCGGCGCCCACACCGCCCGGAGCCCGCCGGCGGCGAAGTTCTGCACGAGCGGTTCGATCTCGGCGGCGGGGTAGAGGGGGTCGGCGCCGCCGTTCACGATGAAGAACGGCTTGTTCGTGAGGTTGTGCGGGAAGAGCGCGCCCGACAGGCCCAGGTCGCGGTTACGCAGCACCAGGATGTGGCCGTTCAGCGGCAGGAAGCTCGCGTACGGCGTTGTGTCGCGCATGGCGACGTAGTAGGCGCCGGTGCCGCCGTCGGACACGCCCGAGAGCACGACGCGGTTCTCGTCCACGTTGTAGGTCCGCTTCACGTGGTCGAGGATCGCGGGCAGGTTCTCGTCCTGCGCGGCGTTCCACCACGCGAAGTCGTTCCAGGCCTGCGGCAGCACGTAGATCTGCTCGGCGCCCGCCAGCGTGCCGATCGAGCCGTCGCCGCGCCGGGCCGCCTCGGGCCGCCCGACGCCGCCGTGGAGCTGCACGCGCACCTGGTAGCGCTTGGCGGGGTCGTACGAGGCCGGCACGTCGATCGTGTAGGGGAAGGCCTGCCCGCCGCTCTTGCGCACGAGGGTCTGCACGCCGCGCGGCGCGGTCGCCGCGTAGGACCGGCCCTGCTTCAGGCGCGCGACGGCCGTCTGGAAGTCCACGCCGGACGCGACGACGTCCCTGGCCGCCGTCGCTGCCTGGTCCACCGTGGCCGCCGCCCAGAATGCGGTGAACGCCTGGTCCACGGACGGCGGAGCGGATGTCGCGAGCGCCACGGCGGCCGCACCGGCGGCGACGAGAAGTCCCTTCATGCGCTGGCATGCTACCCCGGCGCGCACCGACCCGCACGCCCGGCCATGACGGCTTGTCCGGCGGCCTCGCCGCCGTCTACCATCGCGCGGTGCCGCGACTTCGCCTCACGCTGTCGATCCTTCCGTCGTTCCTGTTGCTGGCCTTCGCCAGTCAGGCGCAGACGCCCGACGGCGCCGCCGTCTACACGGCGCACTGCGCCTCGTGTCACGACGCCGATCCCGCGTCCAGGGCCCCCTCGCCGGAGCAGCTGAAGGACAGGACGCCGGAACAGATCGTGGCCGCCCTGACCGGCGGGGCCATGCGCTATCAGGGCCTGTCGCTGAGCGGCGCGGAACGCCGTGCCGTGGCCGCGCATTTGAGCGGCCGTCCCGCGGGCGCCACCGCCGGCGTCGATCCGATGGCCGGCCGGTGCACGGCGCCGCGCCCGTTCACGATGCCGGCGGCGGGGCAGCCCGCGTGGAACGGCTGGGGCCCGACCACCGCCAACACGCACTTCCAGCCGGCCGCCGCCGCGGGGCTCACCGCCGAGGACATCCCGAAGCTGACGCTCGCCTGGGCCTTCGGCTTTCCCGAGGCCACGTCCGCCTGGGGCCAGCCAACCGTCGTCGGCGGCCGCCTGTTCGTGGGCAGCCAGAACGGCCACGTCTACGCGCTCGATGCGGCGACGGGCTGCGTCCACTGGAACTACGAGGCGGAAGGCGGCGTCCGGTCGTCGGTGGCGATCGCCCCGCAGCGGATCGGCGGGCGCCAGGTCGTCGCCGCGTACTTCTCCGATCAACGCGGCTTCGCGTACGCGCTCGACGCCCAGGACGGCCGGCTGCTGTGGAAGCGCCGCGTCGATCCGCACCCGCTGGTCCGCCTCACGGGATCGGTCGCCGTGCACGGCTCGCGGCTCTACGTGCCGACGTCGTCGTACGAGGAAGTCGGGAAGGGACCGAACTACCCCTGCTGCACGTTCCGGGGCGCCCTCGTCGCGATGGATGCCGCCACCGGCGACGTCGTGTGGCGGGCGTTCATGGTCGGCGAGCCCGTGGTGATGGGGACGCGGCCGGACGGCGTCGAATCGCTGGGGCCGTCTGGCGGCGCCATCTGGTCCGCGCCGACGATCGACGAGCGGCGGCGCCTGATCTACGTCGCCACGGGCAACACCTACAGCGGCCGGACGCAGCCGCTGACGGAGGCCGTCGTCGCGCTCGATCTCGAGACCGGCGCCGTGAAGTGGGCGAAGCAGGTCACGCCGGAGGATGTCTACGGCTGCCGGAGCGGCGAGCCGAACTGCGGCGCCACGCAGGGCCCCGACTTCGACTTCGGCGCCTCGCCCGTCGTCGCCCGGACCCGCGACGGAAAAGAGGTCATCGTGGTGGGCCAGAAGTCGGGCGTCGCCTACGGCATGGATCCCGACAGGCAAGGCGAGATCCTGTGGCAGTACCGCGCCGGCAAGGGCGGCACGCTCGGGGGCATCGAATGGGGGATCGCCATCGACGGCGACCACGCGTATCTCCCCGTGGCCGACAACACGACGCCGACGCCTGGCGGCCTGCACGCCGTGGATCTCGCGACCGGAACGCCCGCGTGGGTGGCGCCGCCGCCCTCGCCGCTCCTGTGCGGGGCGCCGCGCCGCGGCTGCACCGCCGCGCAGTCGGCCGCCGTGACGGTCATCCCGGGTGTCGTGTTCTCGGGCGCGTTCGACGGCGGGCTGCGCGCGTACTCCACTGCAGACGGACGCGTGCTGTGGACGGCCGACACGAACGGCGAGTTCACGACCGTGAACGGCGTGAGCGCCCACGGTGCCTCGCTGAACGGCCCGGCGCCGGTCGTCGTCGGCGGGATGCTCTACGTCGGGTCGGGTGACTACCGGGGCCGCACCGGCAACGTGCTGCTCGCCTACCGGGTGAAGTAGCGGCGGGGCGTCAGCGCGCCCGGCAGTCCGGGCTCTTGCCGCCGCTCTTGCGGAGGAAGTCGACGTAGTACTCGATGTTCTCCGTGATCAGCTCGTGGCGGCTGGCGTCCTCGCCCGCGAGCGCACCGATGCCCTTGACCCACGCCGCGCCGCACGCCTTGCCGGGAGCGTCCGACGCCACGCACGCCACCAGCGCGCCGAACGACGTCTGGTACGAACGGAACTCGTCGCGCGACAACGCGGGGCCGTGTCCGGGAATGGCCGTCGTGAACGGCGTCGCCCACACGTCGTCCAGCGCCGCGCGCCACCGATCGGGGCAGGCGGACTCGAAGTAGGGCACGGGCACCGTGATGAGGTCGCCGATGACGGCCACCTTCGTCGCCGCGTCGTACAGCCACACGTCGGCTTCGCTCACGGCGCCGTCGGTCACGCGCACGTCCAGCGGCCGGCCCGCCAGGCGCATCGGCCCCGACCGCTCGACCGCCACATCGGGTCGCAGCGAGTCGCGGTGCTCCATCGTGTCGAAGAAGATCTGCATTTCCTCCCGCCGGACGTCGGACAGTCCGCCCTTGGCGAAGGCCGCCTGCGCGGCCTCCAGATTGCGCGCGAGGAACCCACCGGGCGCCAGCACCCCGTCGATCGCGTTCGTCGTGTAGACCTTCGCGTCCGGGTAGACGGCCTTGAGGCGCCGGTTGCCGCTGGCGTGATCGAGATGCCAGTGCGTGTTGACGATGGCCACGATGGGACGCCGCCGCGCCCTGGCGAACGCCAGGATCGCGTCGCTATGCCAGGTGTGGCGGCCCGTGTCCACGACGACCAGGCCGTCGGGGGCGTCGAAGACGATCGTGTTGCCGTCCGGGCCGCGATCGGGCACGACGGCGCCGCGAATCAGGTGGATGCCGGGCGCGACCTCCACCGGCGGCGCCGGCGCGGGCGTGGCGGGGGCGGCGGCCTGGGTCAGCACGGCCCCGAGAATCAGCGGCAGCAGCATCACGCTCTCCTTTGCGGGGACGCCCGCTCGACGATGCTCGCACGCCGCCGCGGCGGCCCGCGGTCACCCGTCCCTGGGACGAAGGACTGAAGTGACGAGGGCTGAGCGTCGGTATCCGCCTCGGTGGCGCCCAGTCCGGGTGAGGACGGATCGTCCGGCCCCGTGCCGTCCGCGGCTGGAAGCCCCGGCGTGGTCCGCCGTCACCCGCGAGCGTGCGATCATGCGGGCGTGCCGCGGCGGTGGCCGCGCGGCCAGGAGATCGCATGCCGCCAGAGAAGATTCGCACGACGTCGCCCGACGAGGCTGTCTCCATCGTCAGGAGCGGGATGAAGGTGTTCGTGCACGGCGCGGCCGCCACGCCCACGCCGCTCGTCGAGGCGCTGGTCCGGCGCACCGACCTGCACGACATCACGCTGTACCACATGCACACGGACGGGCCCGCGCCCTTCGTGGACCCGGCGCACCGTCACCGCTTCCTGTCGGTGTCGCTCTTCGTGGGGCCGCCGGTCCGCCAGGCGATCGACGAGGGCGCCGCCGACTGCATGCCGGTCTTCCTGTCGGACATCCCCGCACTCTTCATGTCGCGGACGATCGACCTGGACGTGGCGCTCCTGCAACTGTCTCCGCCCGATCGCCACGGGTTCTGCTCGCTCGGCACCTCCGTGGACGCCGCGCGGGCGGCCGCGCTCTCGGCCCGCCTCGTGGTGGCCGAGGTGAACGACCAGATGCCGCGCACGCTGGGCAACACGCTCGTGCCGTACACGCGCCTCGACGCCTGCGTGCACACGGATCGGCCGCTGCCCACGCATCCGCCGGCCCCGGGCGGCCCGGTCGAGGACGCCATCGGCGCGCAGATCGCGGCGCTCGTGGAGGACGGCGCCACGCTGCAGACGGGCGTGGGGGCGATTCCCGACGCGACGCTCCGGCGACTCGGCGACAAGCACGACCTGGGCGTGCACACCGAGATGTTCTCGGACGGGATCCTCGATCTGGTGCAGGCCGGCGTCATCACCAACCGGAAGAAGCGCGTGCACCCGGGCCGGCTGGTGACGAGCTTCGTCATGGGGACCGAGCGGCTCTACCGCTTCGTGGACGACAACCCGCTCGTCGAGTTCCACCCGTGCGATCGGACGAACGACACCGCGCTCATCCGGCGCAACGACAAGGTGGTGGCCATCAACTCCGCGCTGGAAGTGGATCTGTCGGGCCAGGTGGTGGCCGACTCCATCGGCTTCCGCATCTACTCCGGCATCGGCGGCCAGATGGACTTCATCCGGGGCGCCGCCCTCTCGCGCGGCGGCAAGCCCATCATCGCGCTGCCGTCGATGGCGGCCGGCGGTACCGCCTCGCGCATCGTCTCGGCGGTCAAGCCCGGGGCCGGCGTGGTCACCACCCGCGGGCACGTGCACTGGGTGGTCACCGAGTACGGCGCGGTGAATCTCTTCGGGCAGACGCTGCGGGGACGCGCCGAGGCCCTCATCGGCATCGCCCATCCCGACGTGCGCGCCGAGCTCGCGCGGGAGTTCGCGGCTGCCCGCCACTTCGTGCTGCCGCGCGCGTAGCCGCCGCCACGCCACGCCCTCACCCCGCTGCGGATCCCGGGGGTCACGAACGGACAATGGACAACTCCATCTCGACGGTAGTACCAACAGTCATGGGGCCGGACGCGAACGTCGTGACCACCACGCCCGGCCGGCCCCTGCGGATTGCCCTGGTCTCACCCAAGGGCCCCCTCTACCGGCACCGGGGCGGCATCTGGAAGAAGTCGCTTCGCTACCAGCCGCTCACGTTGACGACCCTGGCCGCGCTCATCCCGGCCGATCTGCCGCACGAGGTCACGCTGTACGACGAGGGCATCGCGGACGTACCCCCTGATCTGGAGGCGGACGTCGTGGGGCTGACCGTCATCACCGGGACGGCGAAGCGGGCCTACGAACTCGCGGACCGGCTCCGGGCACGGGGCACGGTGGTGGTCCTGGGCGGGCCGCACGTCACCCTCGTCCCGGACGACGCCGCCCCGCACGCCGATGCCGTCGTGGTGGGGTACGCCGAGGACACCTGGCCGCAGCTGCTGCGCGACGTGGCGGCCGGGCGCCTCCAGCCGCGCTACACGCAGGCGCCGGGCCTCGACCTGGCCGGTCGGCCGTTCGCGCGTCGCGATCTCCTGCCCTCCCGCCGCTTCCTCACGAACAACGTCTTCGAGGCCACCCGCGGCTGCGTGCACCCGTGCGATTTCTGCGTCGCGCCCAGTGCCTGGGGCCGCCGTCCCCTCCAGAAGCCCGTGGACGACGTGGTGGCCGACATCCGCCAGCACGGCGCGCGCAAACTGATCTTCGTGGACCTGAACCTGGTCTCGGATCGTGCCTACGCGGTGCGCCTCTTCACGGCCCTCGTCCCGCTGCGGGTGCGCTGGTACGGCCTGGCCACGGTGCTCATCGCCGACGACGAGGAGCTGCTCGACCTGGCCGAGGCCAGCGGGTGCGCGGGCCTCCTCATCGGCCTGGAGTCGCTGTCGGTCGCGAACCTGAAGAGCCAGCGGAAGGGCTTCAACGCCCCGGCGACCTTCACGCGCGTGGTCGAGCGGCTGCACGCGCACGGCATCGCGCTGCAGGGCTGCTTCGTGTTCGGGCTGGACGACGACCGCCCCGATGTCTTCCTCGAGACCGCCGACTTCGCCGTGCGGGCGGGCATCGACCTGCCGCGCTTCGCCGTGGCCACGCCGTTCCCGGGCACGCCGTTCTACCGCCGTCTCGAATCCGAGGGCCGCATCCTCACCAGGGACTGGGAGCTGTACGACGGGCAGCACGTGGTGTTCCAGCCGAAGCACATGACGGTGCAGGCGCTGCAGGACGGCGTGGAGGCCGCGTGGCGGCACGCCTACAGCCTGCCGTCGATGTGGCGGCGCATCCGGCAGTCGCCGGCGCCGTGGCCCGTGCGCCTGAGCACGAACTTCGGCTACCGCTTCTACGCGCACAACCTGTCGCGCTTCTACAACTGCGACTGGATCATCGGCCGCGCGCCGTCGGGCGTGCCGGCCGCCCGGGCCTCGTGAGCCGCTTCCGCCTGACCATCGTCCATCCGTGCGTGGGACGGCGCCCGGGCCAACGCTACGTCCGTACGTGGCAGATGGAGCCGCTGCCCGCGGCCACGCTCGCGGGCCTCACGCCGCGGGACGTCGAGGTGCGGTTCTGGGACGACCGGATGGAGGTCGTGCCGTTCGACGAGCCCACGGACCTGGTCGCCATCAGCGTCGAGACCTACACCGCGCGCCGTGCCTACCAGATCGCGTCGGAGTACCGCCGGCGCGGCGTGCCGGTGGTGATGGGCGGCTTCCACGCGTCGCTCTGTCCCGACGAGGTCGGCCGCTACGCCGAATCCGTCGTGGTGGGCGAGGCCGAGACGCTCTGGCCCCTCGTCCTCGACGACGCGCGCCATCGACGCCTGCAGCCGCGCTACACCGCCACGGCGCGGCCGTCGCTGGCCGGGCTGTCGCCGGATCGCACGATCTTCCGCGGCAAGCGATACCTCCCGATCGGCCTCGTGGAGGCCGGGCGCGGCTGCCATTTCCAGTGCGAGTTCTGCGCGGTGCAGACTGTGTTCGACGCCACGCAGACCCGGCGGCCCGTCGACGAGATCCTGGCCGAGGTCCGCGCGCTGGCGCGGGAGAAGCGGCTCTTCTTCTTCGTGGACGACAACATCACGTCGAACCTCCGCCAGGCCAAGGAGTTCTTCCGGGCGCTCATTCCGCTGGGCGTCCGCTGGGTGAGCCAGGCCAGCATCAACGCCGCGCACGACGAGGAGTTCCTGGACCTGCTGGTCAGGAGCGGCTGCCAGGGCGTGCTCATCGGCTTCGAGAGCCTGGACGCCGCCAATCTGGCGTCGATGAACAAGCGCTTCAACACGGCCCGCGGCGGGTTCGAGACGGCGCTGGCCAACCTCAGGCGCCACGGCATCCGCGTGTACGGCACCTTCATCTTCGGGTACGACGGCGACACGCCCGACAGCTTCGCGCCGGCCGTGGCCTTCGCGGAGGCGCACGCGTTCTACATCGCCGCCTTCAACCACCTCACGCCGTTTCCCGGCACGCCGCTCTACGCGCGCCTCGCCGAGGAAGGCCGGCTGCTCTACGACGCGTGGTGGCTCGACGAGCGCTACAGCTACAACACGATTCCGTTCCAGCCGCGGGGGATGTCGCCCGAGGACCTGCAGCGTGCGTGCGTGGCGGCACGCCGGCGGTTCTACCAGTGGCGGAGCATCCTCGCGCGCAGCTTCGATCCCGTGAACCGCGGCAACGGGTTCATGTGGCGCAACTTCTACGCCATCAACGCCATGCACCGCCACGACGTGAGCCTGCGCGATGGCTATCCGCTGGGCGACCAGGCGTTCCGGGGACCGCTCGTCCCCGTCCACTGACGCCATGACGACCGGCGTGCGCCTCGCCATCGCGGACGACGACGCCGGACTGCGCGCCCTGCTCAGGCGCTCGGTGATGCCCGGCGCGGTGACGGTGGCCTTCACGAGGGAGCCCGCCTACGGCGCGGGTGCGGGGCTGGCGGGCGCCGACGAGCGGACGATCGTGCTCGAGCACGACGGGACCGTGGTGGGGATGGGCCGGTGCAGCGTCCGCACCCTGCACCGGAACGGCCGGCCGTGCCGCCTCGGCTACCTGAGCGAGCTGCGTACGGATGCCGGGATCCCCGGTGTTGGCCGCGCGCTGCGCGAGGGCTACCGCCTGCTGGGCGACTGGGCGGCGTCCACCGGCGTCGAGGGCGTGTTCACGAGCATCGCCGACGACAACGCCCGCGCGCGACAGGTCCTCGAGCACGGCGGCCGGCTCGGCCTGCCGGCCTACCGCGCCGTGTGCGAGCTTGTGACGCTCGTGGCGCCCGTGGCGCGCGGGACGGCCGTCCCCGCTGACGGCGCCGCGGCCCCGGCCGTCGACGAGCTCACGGCGTTTCTCGCGCGCCACGCGCCGTCGACGCACCTCACGCTGGCGTGGGACGGGGACCTGTGGACGGCGCTGGCCGCGCATGGACTGACGCCGGTGGACTTCGCCGTCGTGCGCGATCGGGGGCGCATCGTCGCGGCGGCCGGCCTCTGGGATCAGCGCGCGTTCCGCCAGATCGTCGTGGACGCCCTGCACGGCGCGCTGGGGGTGATGCGGCCGGTGGTGAACCTGGCGCTCGGACTTCGCGGCCGCCCGGTTCTGCCGGGTCCGGGCGACGTGGTGGCCCAGGCCGCCGTCGTGGCGCCGACCGTCGCGGAGGCCGGGCACTGGCCGGCGCTGCACGCGGCACTGCAGGCACGCGCCGCCGCTCGCGGGCTGGCGTGGACCACGGTCGCTCTCGACCGCCGCGATCCGGCACTCACGGCGTGCCGCCGGCTCTTGCGTCCGCGCGAGTACCGCACGACCCTCTACGACGTGCGCTGGTCTCTCCAGCGCTCCGCGCCCGAGGCCTGGGACGCTCGCGGCTTCCGCCCAGAGGTGGGCCTCCTGTGATCGGGGCCCCGCCGCGCCTGGACGCCGAACGCACCTGCCAGGACGCGGTCGTCGCCCGCCCGCGCGTCGGGTTGACCACGGACGAGCGCGGCGAGATGCTTGGGCTCCTCCACCAGCACTTCGACGGCGTGGACCCGGGCCAGTTCGCGCGCGATCTCGACGAGAAGGACTGGGTGCTGCAGGTGCGGCGCGACGGCGCGCTCGTGGGCTTCTCCACGCTGCTCGTCTTCGACGCCGTGCACGACGGCCGGCCCATCCACGCGATCTACTCCGGCGACACCATCGTGGCCCCGGCCGCCTGGGGCACGCCCGCGCTGGCGCGCGGCTGGATCGCGCTCGTCCGCGGGCTGCAGGCGCGGCGGCCGCCCGCGCCGTGGTACTGGCTGCTGCTCTCGTCGGGCTTTCGCACCTACCGGTTCCTGCCCGTGTTCTGGCGGGCGTTCTGGCCGCGCCACGACGCGCCGACGCCCGCGGAGGCCCAGACGCTGCTCGATGCGCTGGCGCGCGCCCGGTGCGGCGACGCGTTCGATGCCGCCGCCGGCGTCGTGCGGTTCCGCCATCCGCATCGCCTGCGCGGCGGGCTCGTCGAGGTGCCCGAGGGCCGGACGGCCGACCCGCACGTGCAGTTCTTCCTCGCCAGGAACCCGGGACACGCCGACGGCGACGAGCTCGTGTGCCTCACCGATCTCGGCGAGGCGAACCTGACCGCGGCCGGGCGGCGCATGGTGCGCGGCTCGGATCGGCCCCTGTTCGTGGAGGCGCCGTGAACGCGGGCGCCGCGGCCGCCAACCTCCTCTGGCTCGCCCGCGGCCGCGGGGCCGCGCGGCGCTTCGCCGCGGCGCTCGACAGGCCGCGGGACGCACAGGCGCAGTGGCTGTTCCACCAGGTGCGCCTGCACGCCCGAAGCGAGTACGGGCGCGCGCACGACTTCTCCGCGATCGATTCGATCGCCGAGTTCCGGCGCCGGGTGCCGCTCGCGAGTCCGGGCGACGTCGCGCCGTGGGTCGCGCGCATCCGCCGCGGCGAGCCGGACGTGCTGACGTGCGACCTGGTGACCCACCTGGTGCCGACCAGCGGCACGACGGGTGCGCGCAAGCTGGTGCCGTTCTCGCGCGGCCTGCAGCAGGGGTTCGACGCGGCGATCGCGGCCTGGATGCGCGACCTGGCCCGGCTTCGGCCGCGCATCCTCTGGGGGCCCGCCTACTGGAGCGTGACGCCGCTGGCGGCCGACGACATCGGCGGCGACGATCAGGGCACGCCCGCGGGCTCGGTGCGGATCGGCTTCGCCGATGATGCCGACTATCTGGGCGGCGCGGCGACCTGGCTCGTGCGCCGCGTGATGGCGGCGCCGTCGTCGCTCAGGCACGAGCGCGATCCCGAGACGTTCTGGCATCGGACGCTCGCGGCGCTCCTGGCCCGGCGCGACCTGCGCCTCCTCTCGATCTGGCACCCGTCCTTCCTCGACCTCCTGATCGCGGCGGCCCGCCGGCAGTGGGCGGCAGTGCTCGACGGCCTGGAGACCTCGCGTGCACGGGAACTCGCCCACATCGGGCCCGAGGACTGGCCACGCTGGTGGCCGGACCTGCAGGTCGTGAGCTGCTGGGGCGATCAGGCGGCAGCGCCCGGCCATCGGGCCCTGCAGGCGCGGCTGCCACACGTGCTCGTGCAGGCCAAGGGACTGCTGGCCACCGAGGCGGTCGTGACCGTGCCCTACGCCGGCGCGCACGTCCTTGCGGTGACCTCGCACCACTTCGAGTTCCTCGACGAGGCCGGCGGCGTGCACGGCGCAGACGCGCTGGCGCGCGGCGGGCGCTACGAGGTGGTCGTGACCAACGGCGGCGGCCTGTGGCGCTACCGCCTCGGCGACGTCGTCGAGTGCACGGGGCACGTCGGCGGCACGCCGGCGCTGCGCTTCCTCGGACGCGCGGGCCGCTCGAGCGACCTGCGCGGCGAGAAGCTGTCGGAGCCGTTCGTGGCCGAGGTGCTCCGGTCGGTGTGGCCCGCGGCGCTGCCGGCGTACCTGGCGCTTCGCGCGTGGGACGGCGCGACCTCCGCGGGATACGAGCTCCTCGTGTCGGCCGACGATCTGCCCCGCGCGTCGGCCGATCTGGCCGGCCGTCTCGACGACGCGCTGGCCGCCAACCCGCACTACGCCGTGGCCAGGCGGCTGGGGCAGCTCAGCCCCCCGCGCGTCGTCGCCGTGGCCCGCGATCACGGCGCCGCCAGCCTGGCGGCCACCACGGGCCGGCTGGGCGACGTCAAGCCCGAGGTGCTGATTCCGGCCGGAGCGGGCCGATGACTGGCAGCGGCGCCTGGATCGCCGGGCGCGGCGTGCCGCTCGGCCGCCGGATGGTGGCGCACCAGCGCGCGCGCTTCGCCATCACGATTGCCGGCATCGGCGTCGCCGTCGTTCTCGTGCTCTTCCTGATCGCCCTCTACGAAGGCGTCCGCGTCGAGGCCAACGGCTACGTGGCCTCGCGCCCGGTGGACGCGTGGGTGGCCCAGGACAGCACCACGAACTTCATCAAGAGCACGTCGCTCCTGCCCGCCGGCGAGGGCGACCTCCTCGCCGAGGTGGACGGCGTGGCCGAAGTGACGCCGCTCCTGCGCGTCATCACGACGGCCGTCGCCAACGACGCGCGCTTCACCGTGATCCTGCTCGGCATCGACCCCCGATCCGACGCGGGCCGGCCCGAGGTCGTGCAGGGCTCGGCGACGCCCGCCAACGGCGAGATCGTGCTGGACCTGGCGCTGGCGCGGCAGCACCACGTGAGTCCAGGCGACACCATCGTCGTGCAGCAGCATCCGTTTCGCGTCATCGGCCTGAGCCGCGGCACCAACTCCGTGCTGACGCAGTTCGCGGTCGTGACGTTCGAGGACGCCCAGCTCCTGCTCGGCGTGCCCGACATGACGAGCTTCTTCCTGGTCCGGGGCCGCCCCGGTCTCACGCCCGACGCCCTCGTGCGGCGTCTCTCGGGGCAGGTGCCCCGGACGGCCGTCTTCACCGAGGCCGAGTTCGCGGCCAACAACATGCACGAGCTGCGCGGTGGCCTCCTGCCGATCCTGGCGACGGTCGCCGTGCTGGGCGGCATCGTCGCCCTGGCGGTGCTGACGCTGCTGCTCTACGGCGCCATCCTGGAACAGCGCGAGACCTACGCCGTGTTGAAGGCCATCGGCGCGTCGTCCGGCGCGCTCGGCCGCGTTGTGGTCGTGCAGGCGCTGGCCGCCGCGCTCGGCGGGCTGGCGTTCGGCGTGGTGGCCTACGCGGCGTGCGCGCCGCTGGTGGAGCGGCTCGTGCCGGCCATGGCGCTGTCGCTGCCGCTGCCGGCCATCGCCTGGGTGGGCCTCGCGGTGTCGGTCATGGGCGTCGCCGGCGCCGTCGTGCCGCTGCGCCGCGTCGGCCGCATCCATCCGGCGGAGCTCTTCCGCGCATGAGCGTCGATCCCGCAATCCGTCTCGTCGACGTGAGCCGCCAATTCGCGGCCGGCGGCACGGTGGTGCGGGCCGTGGACGCGGTGTCGCTCGAGGTGGCGTGCGGGTCGATGACGGCGCTCGTGGGTCCGAGCGGCAGCGGCAAGACGACGCTCCTGTCGCTCGTGGGCGGGCTGCTCCCGCCGACGTCGGGCACGGTGGTGGTGGACGGCGTCGAGATCTCGGCGCTGGACCAGCGTGCGCTGACGGCCTTCCGGTTGCGCCACGTCGGCATCGTCTTCCAGGCCTTCCATCTCATCGACGCCCTGCCCGTCGTGGAGAACGTGGAGCTGCCGCTGTCGCTCGCGGGCGTGCGCCGCCCGGCGGCGCAGGCACGGGCCGGGGCGCTCGTCGATCGGCTGGGGCTGGGCGCGCGCGCGAGGTTCCACCCGCCCGCGCTCAGCGGCGGCGAGCAGCAGCGCTGCGCCATTGCCCGGGCGTTGGCGAACGATCCCGCCGTCGTCCTGGCCGACGAGCCCACGGGCAGCCTCGACGCGCAGGCCGGCGATGCCGTGATCGCGCTCCTCCGCGCCGAAGCCACCGAACGCGGGCGCGCCGTGGTGGTGGCCAGCCACGACCCACGCGTGGCCCAGGCGGCCGACCGCGTCGTGCGGATGGCCTTCGGCCGGGTGGCCGAGTCCGGCCCGGCGTGATCAGCGCCGCGACACGGCCGAGACGGCGGCCCGTACGCGGTCCGGCGTGAAGGGCACCTCGCGCAGGCGCGCGCCCGTCGCATCGAAGACGGCGTTGCCGACCGCCGCCGCCACCAGCGTGATCGTCGTCTCGCCGGCGCCCATCGCCTCCTCGCCGGGCTGGTCGATGAGGACGCTCTCGATCGTGGGCATCTCGGTGCCCAGCGTCAGGCTGCGGTAGCTGCGCCAGTCCACCGACGTCACCCGCGCCGCGTCCCAGGTCACGGCCTCGCCGAGCGCCCGGCTCAGCCCCTGCAGCGCGCCGCCCTCGATCTGGTTCTTCATGCCGTCGGGCGACGAGATGGGCCCGCAGTCCTGCGAGGCCACGAAGCGCGTGACGGTCACCTGCCCGGTCGCCCGGTCCACCGTCACCTCGGCCACGAGCGCGCAGTAGCCGTTGTCGCCTTCATACAGCACCGAGGCGACCCCTCGCCCGCGTGCCGGTCCGGTTCCGGCGGCGCCCGGCGCCGGCGACGGCCGGGTCTCCCACGACGCGGCCGAGGCCGCCGCCTTCACGACCGCGATGAGCCGCGGGTCGCGCAGGTGCCGCAGCCGATACGCGACCGGGTCCGCGCCGACGCGCGCGGCCAGTTCGTCCATGAAGGACTCGTGCGCGAACGTGTTCTGCAGCCGGCTGGGCGAGCGAAGCGGTCCGGTGAAGAAGGGCGACGCGATGGTGTGCGTCAGCACGCGCTCGCTCGTCACCACGCCCGTGCCCTCGCAGCGGCCGCCGGCGCAGCCGGTGACGTAGGACGGCGCGGCGTTGCTGCCGTTGTTGAAGCGCGTGGGCGCGGCGGCGCGGCGCGGCGACACCGTGGCGGGCTCGAAGCCCGCGAGATGGCCCGTGACGACGTTGCCGGGCGTGCCGTAGCCGGGGCGCCCGCCGCGTGTCGGGTTCCACGACTCGCAGTCCCAGGCCACGATGGTCCCGGAGGCGTCGAGTCCGGCCGTGAGGTCGATCGCGTAGGCGTAGCCGTAGTTCTCCCACGCCATCTCGTCGCGGCGGGAGAGCTGGACGCGCACCGGCCGGCCCGCTCCCTGCGACAACAGCGCCGCGTCGAAGGACACCGTGTCGGCACCGTTCAGGCCGTAGCAGCCCGATCCCCGCGTGAACACCACGCGCACCTGATCGGCGCGCAGCCCGAGCAGCATCGCGGCCGTGGCCTGGGTGGGGAAGGCCGACTGCGTCGGCGACCAGATCGTGGCGCCGTCCCGGCGGACGTCCGCCACCGCGCACGAGCTGCCGAGCGAGCCGTGCATCTGGTAGGGATGGAGATAGGTGGCCCGCACCACGGTCTCGGCCTGGCGGAGCACGGCGTCCACGTCGCCCGAGTCCACGACGAGGGTGTCCCTCGACGGCTGCCGGCGCATGAAGGCGTGGAAGTCGCCCTGGGCCGGCAGCGCCGGGCCCGGCGTCCACGTCGCCTTCAGCGCGCGCGCGGCCTGGACCGCCTGCCACGGCTTCTCGCAGACCACGCCGACGAAGTTCTTTCGCACGACCACACGCACGAACCCGGGCAGCCCGCGCACCGACGACTCGTCCACCGAGGTCAGCGTGGCGCCCGGGCCGGGCGGACGCACGACGGCGCCGTGCGCCATGCCGTCCACGCGCACGTTGTGGACGAACTCGAACGTGCCCGTGGCCAGCGCCGGCACATCCACGCGCGGCACCGAGGTGCCCAGCACGGACCAGTCGCGGGCCGGGCGACGTCTGGCCCGGGGATCGAGCCGCAGGTCGAAGCGCTGGCCGGCGACCAGCGCCGCGTAGGTCACCTGGCGCGACTCGTCATTGCGGACGCGGATGGTGCCGTTCCTCGCCACCAGCCGATCGGCGGCGACGCCGAGCCGCGCGGCGCCCAGCCGCAGCAGGGCCTCGCGCGCCGTGGCCGCGGCCAGCGCGAGGTTCGCGTGGTTGAAGTTCGCGGGCGTGGACTGGCTGCCCGACGTCGTGCCCTGATCCGGCGTCCTGGCCGTGTCGCCCATCACCAGGCGCACCCGGTCCGGAAGGACGCCCAGTTCCTCGGCCACCAGTTGCACCTGCGCGGTGCCGATGCCCTGGCCCAGCTCGCACTTGCCGGTGTGCGCCGTCACGAGGCCGTCGGCGCCGATGGCGATCCACGAGTCCACCTGGCCCGCGTCCACGCCAGCGCCGGCGCGGCCGTTCATCTGGGCGCCCAGGGCCCTCGCGTCGCCGAGGCGGAAGTGCACCACGAGCGCGCCGCCGCTCGCCAGGAACGCCCGCCGCGAGAGCGCCGTCACGGGCGGGCCCCCTGGCGCAGGCTCGCGGCATACGTCCGAATCGCCGCGAGCATCCGGGTGTGGGTGAAGCAGCGGCAGAGCACGCCCTCGAGCGCGTGGCGGATCTCGTCGTCGGTGGCGCCCGGCCGGCGATCGAGCAGGGCCTTGGCCGACAGGATCACGCCGTTCAGGCAGAAGCCGCACTGTGCGGCCTGGTGGTCGATGAAGGCCTGCTGCAGCGGATGCGGGCGATCCGGCGTGCCGAGACCTTCGAGCGTGACCACGTCGGCGCCGGCGGCGCGTGATGCGGGCGTGACGCACGAGCGGACGGCCTGCCCGTTCACGAGGGCCGTGCACGCGCCGCACTGGCCCAGGCCGCACCCGAACTTCGGACCGCGCAGGCCGAGGTCGTCGGCGAGCACGTAGAGCAGGGGCGTGGCGGGATCGACGTCCACCGAGTGGACGCGGCCGTTCACCGTGAGCCGGATGGCCATGGGGCCCTTGTATCACGGCGATGCCGGCCTGCCTGACGCGGCGCGCGCCACCGGTGTGACGCTCGCGTATTGCAACGCCGGCTCGACTGTAGACGCGGGGCATCCACGAGCCCGCGGCCGCAGCCGGTAAGATGGGATCGTCACCCGATAATTCGCGTCTCGCGCGACACCGGACGAATCCTCCGCCGGCGTTCGCGCATCTGAACCCGGGGGGGATCGTGTCGCACAGCATGTCCAGCGTCGCGCCTGGCGCGACGGGCCAGCTCGTCGAACGTTTCAGGGAGGTCAGAGGGCGGAGCGTCAGCCTGTGCGCGCCCCTGGCCGTGGAAGACCACGTCGTCCAGCCGATCGTGGACGTGAGTCCGCCCAAGTGGCACCTGGGGCACACCGCGTGGTTCTTCGAGGCGCTGCTGCTCGAGCCGCACCTGCCCGACTACCGCCGCTTCCACGAACGCTACGGCTTCGTGTTCAACAGCTACTACGAAACCGTGGGACGGCGTGTGGCCCGGCCCGAGCGCGGGCATCTCAGCCGGCCCACCGTGGCCGACGTCCTGGCGTACCGCGCGCACGTGGACGAGGGCATGACGCGGCTGCTCGCCATGCCCCTGCCGGACGACGTCCTGGCGCTCATCGAGCTCGGGCTGCAGCACGAGCAGCAGCACCAGGAGCTGCTGCTCACGGACATCAAGTACATCCTGGGTCGGAACCCGCTGGCGCCGGAGTACGACCCGCCGCGCGTGAGCGGCGTGCCCGTGGACGACGAACATGCGGCGGAGGCGCCCGCGCGGGCGCCGTGGGTGGACGTGGACGGCGGCATCGTCGCGGTCGGTCACCAGGGCGGCGGCTTCGCGTTCGACAACGAGGGGCCGAGGCACGACGTGCTCGTGCCGCCCACGGCGATCCGGACGGCGCTCGTCACGAATGCCGAGTACCTGGCCTTCATGGCCGACCGCGGCTACGAGCGCTTCGCGCTGTGGCATTCCGACGGCTGGTACTGGCTCCAGTCGCACGCCCGCCGCGCGCCGCTGTACTGGGAGGCCGACGCCGACTCGCCCACCGGATGGCGGCACTTCACGCTGCGCGGGCTCGAGCCCGTCCTGGCCGACTCGCCCGTCACGCACGTGAGCCTGTATGAAGCGCACGCGTTCTGCGAGTGGGCGGGCTGGCGTCTGCCCACCGAGTTCGAATGGGAGACGGCCGCCGACCGCCTGCCCCACGGACGGCGCTGGGAGTGGACGGGCAGCGCCTACCTGCCGTACCCGGGCTTCCGGCCGGCCGCCGGCGCCGTCGGCGAGTACAACGGCAAGTTCATGATGAGCCAGATGGTGCTGCGCGGCTCGTCCTTCGCGACGCCGCCCGGTCACGCGCGCGTCACCTACCGCAACTTCTTCCAGCCGCCCCTGCAATGGCAGTACACGGGGATCCGGCCGGCCCGCAATCGATGATGCCCGCACGCCGTTCCTCGTCCGCCCCGGCCTCGCCGCCGGCAGCGCCCACCGCCGAGGTCGCGGCCCTCGCCGCGCACGTCGCCGAAGGCCTGAGTGCTCCGCAGAAGTTCCTGTCGTCGCGCTATTTCTACGACGACGAGGGCAGCCGCCTCTTCCAGCAGATCATGGCGCTGCCGGAGTACTACCTGACGCGAGTCGAGCACGAGATCCTGCGGATGCAGGGCCCGGGCCTCGCGGCCGACATCGTGGACGGCGCCGACGCCGTGGATCTCGTGGAACTCGGCGCCGGTGACGGCGAGAAGACGATCACGCTGTGCCAGGCACTCGCGGGCACCCGCGTTCCCGTCGAGTACTTCCCCGTGGACGTGTCGCCGTTCGCGCTCAGCGAGCTGGCCGCGCGCTTCGAGTCGCGCCTGCCGGCGGTGCCCGTGCACCCCACGACCGGCGACTACCTGCGCCAATGGCCGGCGACGACGCCCGGGCATCGGCAGGTGGTGCTGCTCCTGGGCAGCAATCTCGGCAACTTCACGCCCGAGGCCAGCCTCGCGCTGCTCAGGCGCGTGCGCTCGCAGATCGCCGACGGCGATCTGCTGGTGCTGGGGCTCGACCTGCAGAAGGACCCGCACGTGATCCGGTCCGCCTACGACGACGGGGCGGGCGTGACGGCGCAGTTCAACCTCAACCTGCTCCGGCGGCTGAATCGTGAGCTGGGGATGGACTTCGATCTCGACCGCTTCTCGCACTACACCTGCTACAACCCGCTCGACGGCGCCGTCAGGAGCTTCCTCGTGAGCCGCGTCGACCAGAAGGTGCACAGCGGGCACCTCGGGCGGACCTTCGCGTTCCGGGCCGGCGAGACGATCTACACCGAGCAGTCGCAGAAGTACACCGACGCGCTCATCGCACGGCTGGCCGGCCGGTCGGGCTTCGACGTGCGCCACCACCACCGGGACCCGAAAGGCTGGTACACCGTCGTCGTGTGGCAGGCCGGCGATCGGGCCGACACGGTGCGCCGCACCTTCGCGGGCGCCGCGCTGCCCTGACGGCCTCCGGCATGCGCGTCGGCTCCAGGGACCTGCCGTGACAGCCAGCCCGCGTCCGCCGGCGACAGCCAGGAAGACCTCCTGGTGGTGGGTTCCCGTGCTCGCGGCGGCGGCGCTCTGGGTGGTCAGCGGCGAGCTGTGGCCCGGGAACAGCCGCCTGTACGACGCGATCGAGGCAGGGGATGCCAGCGCCGTCGCCACGCTCCTGGCGGAGGGAGCCGACCCGAACAGCACGTCCCGCGGCCTGGTCGGCGGACGGAGCGAGCGCTATCTCTTCTCCCCGCTCATCTACGCCCTCCGCCGGAACCAGCCGGCGATCGCCCTGCAGCTCATCGAGGCCGGTGCCGATCCCGGGGCGCGCGATCGGCGGGGCGGCGGCGACGCGCTGAGCCTCGCGAAGGATCAGCGCATGCCGGAGGTGGAAGCGGCGCTCGCGCGCCGGCTGCAGCGCCGCTGAGCGGCGCCCAGGAACGTCGTGCGGATGCCGCCGGACCCGCGAGGTGGACGGGACTATCGCCGGGCGCCCTCGGCGGCGGGCCGGCGGTCGAACCGGCAGCGGTCGACGAGCGCCATGAAGCGCGGGTCGGTGCGATACGGATCCCACTTCGGGTCCACCGCCAGGTAGATGATGTGGGCGTCGGTGGTATCGATGGCGCGGGCGAGCCACCGCATGACTTCATCGCGTCGGTCCAGGCCCGCGTTGATGAGGGCCATCGCGTACGGCGGCACGTAGCGTTCGCCCGACGCCGCCGCCAGCGCGTCGAGCATCGCCTCGGCCTGGTCGGCGTGTCCGGTGCGGGCGAGGATGTACGCGCGGAGGGACAAGGGCTTGCTGTTGCGGCCGGAAAATCGTTCCGCCGCGGTGAGCGCCTCGAGCGCGGCGTCCGCCTGCCCGAGCCGCTCGAGCGCCTGCCCGCGCATCATGCGTCCGATCCAGAACTCCCCGTCGAGCGCGATGGCCCGGTCGGCGAGCTCGAGCGCTCCCTGGTAGTCGCGGCCCTGGAACGCCACCTGCGACGACAGGGCGAACACCAGCGGGTCGAGCGGATCGAGCTCGCGCGCGCGCCGGGTCGATACGAGCGCGTCGTCCTGTCTCCCTGTTTGCGACAGGACGTGCCCCAGCACGATGTGCGTCATCGCCGAGCGCGGCTCGATGGCGAGCGCGCGTCTGAGGCCGGCTTCCGCCTCCGACCACCGGTCCCACTCGGCGTACCACTCCATCTGGGCCTGCGCCCGGTGTGCCTCGGCGGTGTCCGGACCGAACTGCAGGGCCCGCCGCGCGGCGTCCTGTGCCGGCGGGAGGACCTCGGCCGGGTTCGCGTCGCTGTTCAACAGCCGGCTCGCGAGCGTCGCGGCCATGGCGGCCCAGGCCAGCGAGTACGACGGGTCCACGTCGGTGGCCTGTGTGTAGTAGTCCAGCGCGCGGCGCGTCGTGTCCGGCGTGCGCTGTGCGTCGAAGGTCAACCCGCGCAGGTAGAGGTCGTACGCGTCCGGGTTCCGGGTCTGTCGCCGGGCGAGGCGATCGGCGCGATCGGGTGCCAGACGCAGTTGGATCTGGCGCGTGATGGCCTCGCTGAGCTCGCGCTGCAAGCCGAGCATGCTGGTCGGTTCGCGGTCCCAGGACTGCGACCACACCTGCAGCTGATCCCGGACGCGCACCAGCCGCGCGGTCACCCGCAGCCGCCGTCCTTCCGCGCGGAGCGTGCTCTCGAGGAGATAGTCCGCGCCCAGCTCGGCCCCGATCTCGCTCGGTGACTTCGTGGCGGACCTGTAGCGAGCCGTCGCCGTCCGCGAGACGATGCCGAGGCCGTCCGGATCCACCTGGCCCAGCGTCGTGGCCGTCTCGTCGGCCAGTCCGTCGGCGATGTAGTCGTAGCCCGCCTCGCCGCTCAGGTTGCCGAAGGGCAGAACGGCGAGCGTCACCGCCGGACGGGGCGGCTCGCGTTCTGCCTGGCCGCGCGGCCACGCCAACGCCGCGGCGAGAGCCACGAGGATGGCCGGTGCGAGGAGCCACGCGCGCCGCGTGGGCGGCGTCGACACGGCCGGTGGTGGAACCGCGGGTGACGCCGGCTCCGCAACCGCCGGCGGCCCGTCCGGCGCGGAATCGTCCCGCGGCGGCTCGCGGCGGACTCGAGCAACCGCCCCGGCGGTCTCGACGACCTCTGCGACGAATCGGTATCCGCGTCCCGGCACGGTCTCCACGAACCGGGGGCGGTCCGCAGAGTCCTCCAGCGCCTGTCGGATCTTCCGCACCGCCGTGTGGATGCCCGCCTCCACATCGACGAACACGTCGGGCCCCCAGAGCCTGTCGATGATGTCCTGCCGGGTCACGAGCTGGCCGCGCCGTTCGACCAGCAGGATGAGGAGGTCCATCGGCCGGCCCTCGATCCGGATCGGCTCGCCCCCGCGCCTGAGCACGAAGGAGCCGAGGTCGAGCTCGAACTCGCCGAAGGCGTAGGTGGGTGTGGGGCCAGCCATGGGGAGCGCCGGGCGGCCGGGCGGCTCGCCCGCGGCCGCTCTACATTGCCACACTCACGCGAAAAACGGCCGGAATCAGCGCATCAGACACACTTCAGGGCGTCTTCAGACCGCCTCCATGGCCTGGTCCCGCGGTTCCCCGCACGATGCGCCTGCCCGACGCCTTCCGGCGTGCACGACACCGCCCGATGGTGGGCGCGTGTGCCGGGCATCGAGGGAACCGACATGTCACTCACTTCCGTTCGCACCCGCCGCCTGGCCGCGTTCGCGCTCGCCGTCGCCCTGGCTTTCGCTGTTCCGGCCCTCGGACGCCTGCACGCCCAGGGCGCGGGAGATCCGCCCCTCCTGGACGGCGCCTGGATCGTGCAGATCCAGGTGCGCGACTGCGCGTCGCAGGCCCCGCTGGGCCCGCCCTTCAACTCGCTCGTGACCTTCCATGCCGGTGGGACCCTCAGCGAGTCGACCGCCAGCGCCGCCTTCGCCCCCGGCCAGCGGGGCGAGGGCACCGGCCTGTGGACGCGCCTCGGCAGCCGCACCTACCTCCAGCGCATGGCGGCGCTCATCCTGTTCACGACGCCTGCCAACCCGCCCTTCTCTCCAGGCTTCGAGGCCGGCGGCAGCACCGTGACGCACACCATCACAATGCAGGACGGCAGCCACTTCACGTCGGCCGGCACCAACGCGTTCTACCGGACCGGCCAGTCGACGCCGTACCGGACGGGATGCTCCACGGCGGTGGGCGTGCGCTTCTGACGGCGTGGTCGCGATGGTGTGCCCGGCGGGCAGGCCGGGCGCCCGTCGCGGCCGATTGCCGGCTGGAGCCGCGCCGGGCTACGACGCCGCAGGACGCGGCGCCGGCGCGTCGGCGGTCGCGGCCGTGAACGACTCGAACGCGTGCCAGACGGCGGCAGCGATCGCGGGGTTCTCGCGGTCGCGCGCGAGCGTGCAGCGGTCGAAGAACCGTCCGGACCACCCCGCGACTTCCGGCCGCGCCGCAAGGCGGAGCACGGGGATGGCGCCCACCTCCGGCCTGACGAAGCCGGGCCGGGCCAGCGTGTGGACGAGGACGCGCGCCAGGCGCGGCAGGCGCGCCTGCGCCTCCGTCAACACGGCGCCGGGATGCACCGCCATCGCCGTGAGGTCGGGCGCGCGGCGCGCGAGCTCGGTCGTGAGCAGCCACCGGCAGCGCTGGGCCTGGTTGCTGGCGTCGAGCCAGTCGTAGGGGCGATTGGCGAACTGGAGGTCGCTGACGTCCACCTGGGCCCGGCGGTGAGAGATGCCGGTCAGGGCGATCACGCGGCCGTGCGTGGCCTCGAGCCGTTCCCGGAGCAGCGCGTTCAACAGGAACGGCCCCACCGCATCCACGGCCAGCGTGGCCTCGACGCCGTCCTTCGTGAGCGTGCGATGGGGGAAGGTCGCGCCCGCGCTGTGGACGAGGACGTCCAGTCGCGTCCACCCTTCCAACAGATATCCGGCGGCGCGGCGGATCGAGGCCGCATCGGCCAGGTCGCACCGGACGATCGTCACGGCCGCGTCCGGGTGCTTCGCCAGGATCGCCGCCCGGACGCGCGCGCCCTCCGCGGGACGCCGGCACAGGAGGACGACGTCGGCGCCCAGGCGCGCGAGTCCCAGCGCCACTTCGGCGCCGATGCCCGAGTTGGCACCCGTGACGGCGCACACCGTGCCTCGCAACGACCAGTGGTCCTCGTCCACCCAGGGCTCGAGGCGCCGCGCCACCAGTCCCGTGACCATGCCGAGGAGCACGCCGCCCAGGACGCCGCCGGCCGCGCCGGACGCGGCGATGGCCTCGGGCGGCCAGTCCGCCGTGGGCAGGCCGGCGCCGAGGAAGATGGCGGGCATGGCCAGCGCCCACGCCGGCGCGTGAATCCAGATCCAGCGGCTGGCGTCCACGGCGTGCCGGCGCAGGACGAGCCACTGCGCCGCCCCGAACGCGAGGCCCGCCGCGGCGCCCGCGAGCGCCGCGATCGCGAGGACGGCCCCCAACGGTGGCTCCGCGATGGGGGCGGACGGCGTCTCCGGCGGCGCGAAGAAGAGCGACGGCGTCATGCCCGCCAGCCAGCCCCCGACAGCCAGCAGCACGGTGGGCGTCATCCATTCCAGCGCGCGGAGCCGCGGGAGGCGCTCCCGAAGCACGCGCCATTGCAGGAACCCCAGCGCACCGCCTTCCACCGCGCCGACGAGCGCGACGGTGGCGAGCGTGCCCAGGCGGGCCGGCGTGGACGCGGGCTCGCCCATCCAGGCGTGCATGGCCACGGCGGTCGCCGCGGCGGTGCCGATGCCGATGAACTCGGCGGCCGCGCACGCCCCCACCCATCGGCCGTAGAACGTCGTGGCAGCGTCCGCCGACGCCGTGGCCCGGGCGAGGTGAGCCGTCACGGCCATGACCCCTCCTCGGCGCGTATCCGCCACCGGCCGAAGAAGCACGCCGGGTGCCAATGGGCGGCGGGCGGGGGAGCCGGCGCCCCGGCCTCCAACGCGCCGGGCGGAGCGGTGCGTGCGGGGCCCTGGTGGCGGCGCCGCGGGATTTCCCCTACTTCTTCTTCAGCGTCGTCTCGAACAGCTTCAGGATGCGGCGGTACTCGTCGGCCCAGCTGGTGGGCTCGATGAAGCCGTGGTTCTCCACGGGATAGACCGCCAGTTCCCAGTGCTCCTTCCGGAGTTCGATCAGGCGCTGCGCCAGCCGCACGGAGTCCTGGAAGTGCACGTTCGTGTCAGCCATGCCGTGACAGATGAGGAGCGCGCCCTTCAGGCCCTCGGCGAAGTAGATGGGCGAGCTCTTGCGGTAGGCCTCGGCGTCGGACTGCGGCTCGTTCAGGATGTTCGACGTGTAGCCGTGGTTGTAGTGGGCCCAGTCCGTGACGGGCCTGAGCGCGGCCCCGGCCGCGAACGTGTCCGGCGACGTGAACATGGCCATGAGCGTGATGAACCCGCCGTAGCTGCCGCCGTACACGCCGATGCGCTGGCGGTTCACCTTCTGCGACGCCACGAGATACGCGGCACCGTCCACGACGTCGTTCAGGTCGTCTCCGCCCATCCAGCGGTAGATGGCCGTGCGCCAGTCGCGCCCGTAGCCGGCGCTGCCGCGGTAGTCGGGGTCGAGCACGACGTAGCCGCGGGTCGCCAGCAGGTGATGGAACATGTACTCGTTCTGGTAGCTGGACCAGTAACGGTGCGCGTTCTGCAGGTAGCCGGCGCCGTGCACGAAGACCACGGCGGGCGCCGACGGATCGCGCCGGGCGCCCACCATCTCCGGCGTGTACAGCCTGGCGGACACCTCGGCGCCGTCGCGTGCCTTGTAGGTGATGAGCTGCGGCTCCACCCAGTTGTACCGGCTCCACTCGGGTGAGTAGCTGGTCGTGACCGCGGTGGCCGTCGCGCCCGCGCGGTTCGCCATGACGAACACCTCGGGCGGACGGTTGGACGTGGACGACACGAGACCGAAGGTGGAGTCGTCGGGCGAGATGGCGCCGTCGTGCGCACCCACGGTGGTGGTCAGCTTCGTGCGGGGCCCGCCGTCCACGCTCACGGCGTACAGGTGGCGCTCGCCCGGATGCTGCTCGGTGGACTGGACATAGAAGCGATCGCCTCGCGGCGCCAGCTGCACGGAGTCGATCTCGAAGCGGCCCGACGTGATGGCGGTGGCGGTTGGCGCGGCCGCGCCGGTGTCCGTCGTGTAGAGCTGCATCCACCCGTCGCGCTCGGCCAGGAACCAGATGCGGCGGTTGTCCGGCAGCCAGCCGAGGCCGCCCTCGACGTTGGACTGCGGCCCGATCTCGCGCACCCACGCGTCGTCGTGCACGTGATCGAGCACGGTGGAGGCGCCGGTGGCGGGCGCGACCAGCACGAGCCAGCGATCCGTGTTGTCGGCCGCGCGCACCGACGCGACCGCCCGCGAGCCGTCCGGCGACAGGACCAGCGAGCCCCACCGGACCGCGCGCGCGTCCCTGGCCCCGCTTGCGGCGCCGCTTCCCGGCGCGTCCTTCTTCTCTGGCTTCGGCGCATCGGGATCGAGCGGCACCACCTTGGGAATCGCCACCGGATCGGAGACAGACGGGAGCCCCGCCCACCAGCCCTCGCCGGTCGTGAGATCCAGGACGGCGAGCCGCCGCGCGTCCTGATCGTCGCCGACGAACGTGCGCGGCGACGTGGTCTCCGTGTACGCCGACTCGGTGACGTAGAGCGGCACCTCCGCCGACCGGTTCTTCGCGCGCTCCGTCACCATCAGGTACGCATGGCGGCCGTCGGCCGAGAGCGCCGCGTCGGTCACGGACTGCCGCTCGGCGAGCTCGAACCTCGGCAGCGCCCGTGCGCGGTCCCTCGCTTCACGACGGTGCCGCCGGCCCTTCTCCGCCTCCACCCACTGGAGCAGGTCGGCCTCCTCCTTGCGCAACGCGCGCTGGCTGTCGGTGGGGCCCGGATCCGTCTTTTTCGCCTGGACGTCGGTGAGCTGCACGAGCCCCACGCCTGCCTCGCCGCCGAGCGGCGCCAGGTACAGGTTGTTCTCGCGGACGAACGTCACCGCGGCGCCGCCTCGCGCCCATCGCGGGTTCGACTCGGTGGCGGTCGTCCGCGTGACGTCGATCCGGCGATGCCCCACCGTGTCGACGATCACGATGTCGCCGCGATCCGTGCCGAGGATGCGGGTGCGGTCCGCGTTCCACTGTCCGCTGACGAGGGGGGCGCTCCGGCGTTCCTCGTCGGTCAGGCGGCGCGGCGCGCCCCCGGAGCGACCCACCACCCAGGTGGCCGCCTCGTCTTCGCCTGGCGTTCGCCATTCGAAGTACAGCGACGCCGAGTCGCCCGACCAGCGGAGCCCGCTCGGCGGGTATCCCACGAGGCCTGGCCCGCGCATGATGTTGTCGACGGTGAGCGCGAACGGCGTCGACGGCTGCTCGCCGGCGCGAAGCGCGGAGCCGACGGCGAGCACCAGGACGAGCACGGCGAGTTTTCGCATCC
Organism: Vicinamibacterales bacterium; assembly: GCA_041394705.1. Taxonomy (GTDB): domain Bacteria; phylum Acidobacteriota; class Vicinamibacteria; order Vicinamibacterales; family UBA2999; genus CADEFD01. The sequence continues at coordinate 16,231 of JAWKHS010000024.1, read as the reverse complement.
GCACACTGTAGGGCCGGGCCGGCCGGAGGTCCAGATCGGCCACCGATTCCTCCAGGAGGCCGGTGGAATTCCCGCGAGCGCGGGGCTGCCGGCGATCCGCCGCCGGCGGCGTGACCGGCAGCGGCTGCCGCAACTCCTTGTGACCGCACCGTTTGGCGGTGCGCATCGAGACGGCGGGGTCCCACGCGAAGAGGCACGAGGGTTGCGTTCTCCTCCCGCGGAAGGTGCGGGCCGTCCGGCCGTTCCGACGGTGCGGCGGCCTGCCATGAGGTGCAGCATGCCGGCCCCCGAGGACGTGCTCGCCGGGCTCACGGCCGTCGCCAACGACTGGCGGGCGGTGGCGGTGGCATGGCACCTGTGGTTGGCCGCGGGCGCGCTGGCGTTCGCGGCCGGGTGGTGGTGGCCGACGGGGAGGCTGGTGGCACGGCTGCTCGTGCTGCCGGTGGTGTCCGTGGCCGCACTGGCGGCGCTGAGCGGCAATCCGTTCACCGCCGCCGCCTTCGCCGTGCTGGCGGGCGCGCTGCTCGCCGGGGCGGCGCGGGTCCCGGCCGCGCCCGTGCGTCCGGCGTCTTGGCCGGCGATCGTCGCCGGCGTGGCGCTGACCGCGTTCGGCCTGACGTACCCGCACTTCCTGGACGCCGGCACATGGACGGCGTACCTCTACGCGTCGCCCTTCGGCCTCCTGCCCTGCCCGACGCTCGCCGTGCTCATCGGCCTGACGCTGCTCGTCCGGACCCTGCGCACGGCGATGTGGAGCGTGCCGCTCGCGATCGCGGGCGTGTTCTACGGGAGCGTCGGCTTCCTCAGCCTGGGCGTGGTGCTCGACACGGCGCTGCTGCTGGGGGCGCTCGTGCTCGGCGCGGTGACGGCGGCCGAGGCATCCGGCTGGCGATCGGTGCGCGCCACCCCGCGCGAGCGCGACAGTCAGATGCCGGGCGACGACGCGATCCCGGCGCCCCTTGCCACGCTGACGCACGCCGTCACGCTTGGCGGTCCCGCCAGCACCGTGTGGCCGTGGATCGTCCAGATGGGCGCGGGTCGCCGGGCCGGCTGGTACAGCTACGACTTCCTGGACAACGGACGGACGCCGAGCGCGACCCGGATCGTGCCTGAACTGCAGGACGCGACGGTCGGCACCGTGTTTCCGGCGATGCCCGAGGTGACGGAGGGGTTCGTCGTGCACGCGATCGATCCCGGCCGGTCCCTGGTGCTGGCGTGGCCGGCACCCGACGGCGCGCCGATGGTGACGTGGGCCTTCGCGCTCAAGCCGCGGCCCGCCTGCGAGACGAGGCTGCTCGTCCGGGTGCGCGGCCGCGAGGGCTATCGCTTCCGCGGCCTGCCCGGCTGGCTGTCGGCGCCGGCGGTGCGGCTGGTGCACTTCGTGATGGAGCGCCGCCAGCTCCTGGGCATCGCCAGGCGCGTGGAGGCCTCGGTCAGGGATGCGCGTGCCGTCGCCTTCGCCCGGTCGCTGCAGAGGCACACCGTATGACGGCCACCTGGTGGGGCATCGTCCTGATCGGGCTCGTCGCGGCGGCGGTCATCGCCGCCTCGGGCTATCTGGGGCTGGCCGCCGTGACCTGGTGGCGGTTCGGCGCGCGGCCGAAGACGGATGGACGCGGCCACGACCACCTGCTCGACCGCTTCATTCCCGCGTTCGACGTCGTGGAGCGCCATCACATCCGCGTGGGGGCGCCCGCGCCCGTGACGTTCGCGGCCGCGCGCGCGCAGGACCTCCTGCGCGTGCCGCTCGTGCGCCTCATCATCCGGGCGCGCGAACTGGCAATGGGCGCGCATCCGGACGGCGCCGAGCAGCCCCACGGCCTGCTGGCGGCCACGCTGGCGATGGGATGGGGACAGCTGGCCGAGATTCCCGACCACGAAGTGGTCGTCGGCGCGGTCACGCAGCCGTGGGAACCGAACGTCACGTTTCGTGCGGTGCCGCCGTCGCGGTTCGACGCGTTCGTCGAGCCCGGATTCGTGAAGATCGTGTGGACGCTGCGCGCGGACCCGACGCCTGACGGCGGCTCGGTGTTCCGGACCGAGACGCGCGCCGTGGCCACCGACGCCGCGGCTCGCGCGCGGTTCCGCCGCTACTGGGCGTTCGCCTCGCCCGGGATCGCGCTGATCCGCTGGCTGTCGCTCCTGCCCCTGAAGCGCGACGCCGAGCGCCGCGCGGACCTGGCGCGCGCCGGCGCGGGGGCGCACGCATGAGGGCGCCGTGGAGGATTCGTCCATGCTGATCGACGACGTGATGCCCGTGTACGACGTCTCCGACACGGTTGCCGCCGTCGTGGATGCCGACCCCGCGGTCTGCTGGGCCGCGCTGATGGCGGTGGACCTCATCGACGTCGGCCGGAAGCGTCCGCTGGTCGCGACGCTGGGGGCGCTCCGGATGCTGCCCGAGATCGTGACCCGCCTGCTGCGCGGGGAGCTGCCGCCGCGCCAGCCCACGCACCTCCTGCTGCGCGATCTGGCCACGCTGCCGCCAGACCGGGGCGGGTGGCTGCTGATCGGCGAACGCGACCGGGAGGAGATCGCCTTCGGGCTGATCGGCCAGTTCTGGCGGCCCGTCATCGAGTACGCGCACGTGTCCACGCTCGCGGAGTTCCGGGCGTTCGACCGGCCGGGCTTCGCGAAGACGGTCTACGCGTTGTCCGTGCAGGGGATCGCCCACGGGCGGTCGCTCGTCTCGGGCGTCATGCGGACCGGGACGACGGATGCCCACGCCCGCCGCTGGTTCCGGCGCTACTGGACCCTGGGCGTCGGCTCGGGCGCGCACCTCCTCGTGCACGGGCTGCTGGACGTCACGCGCGAGATGGCGGAGCATGCGGAGATCCCCCAGGCCTGATCCACCCGGGCCGTTGACGATGAAGGCCGTCACGTATTCGCGCTACGGCGCCCCCGACGTTCTCCACCTGAGCGACGTGCCGACGCCCGTGCCGCGGGACGACGAGCTGCTGATCCGGGTCCGCGCCGCAGAGGCCACCAAGGGCGACTGCGAACTGCGCAGCTTCCGGTTCTCGGTCCGGTGGTTCTGGCTGCCGCTCCGCCTGGCGCTCGGCGTGACGGCGCCCCGACGGCGGATTCTCGGCGCCTACTTCTCGGGCGAGGTCGCCGCGGTGGGGAAGGCCGTGACCAGGTTCGCTCCGGGCGATTCGGTGTTCGGCGCGGCGGGCCTGCGCTTCGGCGCCTACGGCGAATACCTGATCGTGCCCGAGCGGGCCACCCTCGCGCGGAAGCCCGCGACGATGAGCTTCGCGGAGGCCGCGGCCGTGCCCCTCGGCGGCCTGAACGCGCTGCACTTCCTGCGGCTGGCGAACGTCCGCCCGGCGGACCAGGTCCTGATCACGTGCGCCGGCGGCAGCATCGGCGCGCACGCCGTCCAGATCGCGAAGGCGATGGGCGGCGAGGTGACGGCGGTCGATCTCGGGGCCAAGGCGGCCCTGCTCAGCCGGCTGGGGGCCGACCACGTCGTGGACTACACGAAGGAGGACGCGCTCGCCCGGGCCGGGCGCTACGACGTCATCTTCGACATGGTCCCGGGCCGCTCCCTGCGCGCGGGCATCCGCGCGCTCCGGCCAGGTGGCCGCTATGTGCACGGCAACCCCAGCCTGGCGATCCTGCTCGGCGCGCCGCTGGTGCGGCGGTTCACGGCCAAGACGGCCACGTGCGCGTTCGCCCGCGAGACCACGGACGAGCTCGAGGCGCTGAAGGCCATGATCGAGGAAGGCACGCTCGCCTCGATCGTCGACCGCGTGCTGCCGTTGACCGAGGCCGCCGGCGCGCATCGGCTCGTGGAGACCGAGGCGCGGCGGGGCGCCATCGTGCTGGCGATGGACGTGCCGGAGGCCGCGCGCGCCTGATCGCCCTCACTTGACGCCGACGGCCACCAGCAGCTCGCACGGCCCCTCGAAGCCGGACGGGCCGTCGAACTTCGCCAGCTCCAGCGCGATCTCGTCCCACGCGGCGTCCTTGCCGGCCCGATCGAGCCCCGCCAGCATCTGGTGCAAGGCGCCGAACGACTCCTGCTCGAACGTCAGGCAGGCGGCGGAGGACGCCATGACGAGCGGCGCGGCGATGCGCGCCGTCTCGACGTCGCGGAACCCGGCCGTCTCGAAGGCGGCTTCGAGGACGCCCGGGGCGCCGAGGCTGAACGGGCCCGGCTGTCCCGGCAGCGGCGGCCCGAGGTTCGCGCGCCGGCGGATGATGCCGACCGGCGTGGAGAAGAACTGGTTCCGATCGGGCGTGCTGTAGACGATGGCCGCGACGCGTCCGCCCGGCTTCAGCGCCCGCCGCATCCCCGTGAGGGCGGCCTGCTGGTCGGGGAAGTAGATGAGGCCCACGCGGGAGATGACGGCATCGAAGCTCTCCGGGGGCACGTCGAGATGCTCGCCGTCCATCCGCCGGCACTCGATCTGGTCGAGGCCGCGCTTCGCCGCCTCGGCCGCCGCGTACTGGAGGATGTTCTCCGAGAGGTCCGTGGCGAGCACGTAGCCCGACGGCCCCACGCGCTTCGCCGCGGCGATGGCCTGCTGCCCGGCGCCGGCGGCCACGTCGAGTACGCGGTGCCCGGGTCCGATCCGGGCCATGGTCAGCATCAGCTCGGTGGCCGGACCGAGCCAGGCCTTCAGTGTGGGGCCCCAGCGGTGCCAGGCCTCGGCGGCGTCCTGCCACTGCTGCTCGGTGACGCTCTTGTACTTCGCGGGATCGAAGGTGGCGGTGCTCATGATGTTGGTCTCCACGCGTCCTGGTCGTCGACGGCCGTCCGGGTCGTCACCTGGACCACGACTGCAATTCGATCACGTTGCCCTCGGGATCCGCCACGTACACCCATGTCACCTTCGCGCCTGTCGCGGTTGTCAGGGTCACGACGTCGCCCACGGGACGTCCGCCGGCGGCGAGCACGGCCTCGCGCGCGGCGGGCACGTCGTCCACGACGAACGCGATGTGGCCGAAGCCGGGCCGGTTGACGGCGGTCTGGGGGCGTTCCTTCAGCAGGTTGTAGTTGAAGATCTCGAGCGTGGGCCCGTCGGGGCCGTAGCCCGGCAGGCGCAGGTGCGCGCCGCGCAACGCCACGTGGGGGATGCCGGTGCCGCGTTCGAGATCGGCGCCCTTGAAGTCGCGTTCCGGCGGAACGGGGACGCAGCCGAACTGCTCCTCGTAGAAGCGGGCCAGCCGCCTCCAGTCCTGGGCGATGAGATTCGTGTGTCCGTACCTGGCTCCGGCAATCACGGCGCGACCCTCCTTCACACGGCTGGTGTCCAGGAGCCGACTCGCCAGCGGCACGTCGAGGCCCACTCCGACGACGATGCCGAGGGCGAGGCCGATGCCCGTGGCCAGCGTGACCGTGCGACGCGTTCTGCTCATGTTGGTGCTCCCTTCGCCGGCCGAAGGCGACGGCGATGGACCGCAGCGTACGGGCGCGACGTCGCCCAAGTCCTGAGGGCGCGCCGGGAATGTCCTGGGATTTGTCCGTGAGGCGTGGCGACGCGCCGGACGCGCGGCCGGCGCGGGCCATGAGGGCGCGGAGCCCCCTCGGGCGGCCCTGGGCTACTTCAGTCCGGCCAGGAGGCGCTGGAACCTGGGCTCGTCGCGCAGGCTGTCGTAGTCCGTGTCGTGCTCGATCCAGTCGCGCTGCGCGCCGTGCAGGGTGACCGCGCGTTCGAGCAGGTCCAGCGCGCCGTCCTTCCGGCCCATGCGCGCGTAGAGGCACGCGATGTTGATGAGCGTGCTCATGTCGTCCGGGTACAGCGTGAGCGCGCGCTCGGCCCACTCCACGGCCCTGGCGGTCTGGCCCTCTTCATGGAGATAGCCCGGCACCAGGGACAGGGCCCGCGCGTCGGTGGGATTGAGCTGGAGCGCCCGCTCGGCCCGGTCGATACCCTCCACCCGAAGCGCGTGCGCCTCGTCCTCGCGGCCCGTGATCCGCAGCGACTGCGCCGCCAGGAGCGGGCTCTGGTAGTCCTCGCGACGTGCGCCGGCGGCCTTGCGAAAGAGCTCCGCCGACCGCGCGACCTCGCCGGCGGCGAAGCTGGATCGCGCGTAATAGTAGAACGCCTCGAACAGGTTGTCGTTCAAGGCGATGGCCGCCTCGAATGCCGCCGCCGCCTCCTCGTAGCGCCGGGACTGCGTGAGCGCGCAGCCGCGCGCGACGTGCGCCTCCGCCAGGTGCGGCGCCAGCGCCAGGCCGCGTGCGCTGGCCCGCTCGGCCGCGGTCCGGTCCGCCTCGCTCGAACCGAACCACTCGTACAGCGCGGCGTGCGCCATCGCGAGGCCGGCGAACGCCGGGGCGTAGGTGTCGTCGATGGCCACGGCCCGCTCGAACATGTCGACGCCGTTGGTCAGCCCTTCGTGCGTCTGGCGGGGCAGGAACTGCCGGCCCCGCAGGTAGTACTCGTACGCGTCGGTCTTGGCGGCCGGCCGTCGCATCGACGCCTGCTCCCGCGGGCTCAACGCGCCGCCGCGGAGCAGCAGGACGATGCTCTCGGCGATCTCCTCCTGGATGGCGAACACGTCGTCCACGGCGCGGTCGAAGCGGCGCGACCAGCGGTGGTAGCCCGTGGCCACGTCGATGAGCTGCACGGTGACGCGCAGGCGCGCGTCGGCCTTGCGCACGCTGCCCTCGAGCAGCGCGCCCACGCCGAGCTGCCGGCCCACGGCCTGCACGTCGGCGCCGATCGTGCGGAACCGGAATGACGCCGTCCGCGAGGCCACGCGCAGGCCCTCCACCTGGGTGAGGGCGTTGATGAGCTCGTCGGCCAGCCCGTCGCACAGGTATTCCTGGTCGCGTCCCGGGCTCATGTCCGCGAAGGGCAGCACCGCGATCGTGGCGACGGCCGGCGCGGGGGACTCCGGGCGCTGCGGCGCCTGCGAGGGCGGAACAGCGGCAGCCGCGGGCGCGGGCGCGTCGGGCGTGGAGACGGGCGCGGCGAAGCGGTAGCCGCGCCGGTGCCGTGTCTCGATGAACCGCGGCTGCTTCGCATCGTCGTCCAGGACGCGCCTGAGCTCGGCGATGCACGTCGTCAGGGCATCGTTCGTGACGGCGGTGTCGGGCCAGACGGCCGCGAAGAGCGCGTCCTTCGTGACGGGCTCCCCGGCGTGGGCCACGAGCTCGGCCAGCACCGCCGCCGCCTTCGGCGTGAGGCGCAGCTCGTCGTCGCCCGCCCACAGGCGCCCGGCCGCCGGATCGAACTGGAAGCGATCGAACTCGACCCGCCGGCTCATGGATGCCACATGTTCCGGCATGGGCGCGGTGCGAAGCAAGGCGGAGAGGCGAACGGGGCCCGGCAGATAATCTGCGGTGAGTAGAGGGACGTGAGCGCGACCGCGAGGCACACCAGCGGGGCCCCCGTGGGCATGGCGGGCCTGACCGCGGGCATGGTCACGGCGCAGTTCGTGGCCGGCAAGGCCGCGCGTGACGCGCTGTTCCTGGCACACCTGGATGTGTCCGCCCTGCCCGCCGTGGTGTTCGTCACGGCGCTGGTCTCGATGGCCGTCGTCGCCATTCGCCCCACGGCCATTCGACGGCTGCCGCTGGCCATCGCCGCGCCCGCCACCTTCGTCGTCAGCGCCGTGTTGCTCGTGGCCGCGTGGGGACTCATCGAGGTCGCCCCGCGGTCCGCGGCCGTCGCCGTGTACCTCCTGGTCTCGGGGATCGGGCCGATGCTCGGCTCGGGCTTCTGGCTGGTGGTGTCCGAGGGCTTCGATCCGCGGTCCGCGAAGCGGCACTTCGGGCGCATCACGGCGGCGGGGACGCTCGGCGGCTTCCTGGGCGGCATGCTGGCGGCCCGCGCGGCGACGCTCCTGGGGCTGGGCGCCACCCTCCCGATGCTCGCGGCCCTGAACCTGGTGAGTGCGGGTCTGGTGTTCGTGCTGGCCCGCGGTCTTGGCGTGGACGCCGCCAGGGCGACGCCGGCCGTCGACGCCACCGCGACGCCGACGTCCGGTCTGGAGGTGCTGCGAGGCGCGCCGTACCTGCGCGACCTGGCCGCGCTGGTCGTGTTCGGATCCATGGCCGCCACGCTCGCTGATTTCGTGCTGAAGGCCGACGCGGCAGCCGCCTTTGGCGACGGCGATGCCCTGCTCCGCTTCTTCGGCGCCTTCCACGGCGGGGTCAGCCTGCTCACCTTCGCGATGCAGGTCGTGGCCAGTCGCGTGGTGCTGGAACGCTTCGGCCTGGCCGTGGCCGCCGGATCGCCGTCGGCCGCGCTTGCCCTCGTCGGGCTCGGCGGCGTGTTCGCGCCCGGGCTCGTGATGGCCGCCACGGTGCGCGGCGGCGAGTCCGTGCTTCGCGGATCGCTCTTCCGCGCGGGCTACGAGCTCTACTACACGCCAGTGCCCGCGCAGGAGAAGCGGGCCGCCAAGTCCGTGATCGACGTGCTGTTCGACCGCGCCGGCGAGGCCGTGGGCGCGGGCCTGGTGCGCGCGGTCCTCCTGCTCCTGCCCGTGGCGTTCGTGGGCCGCACGCTCCTGGGTCTCGCGGTGGTGGTGTCGGTGCTGGCGCTGGCGGCGGCCGCGCGGCTGAACGCGGGCTACGTCAGCACGCTGGAGCGGAGCCTCCGGCATCGGGCCGCGGACCTGGACTTGGCGGATGTGGAGGACGCCACCACCAGGACGGTGATGCTGCGGTCCCAGACGTTGAGCGCATTGCCCCGACCCGCCTTCGTCGGCCCTGACGCTGGCCGCGCGGCCGTCCCCGGCGCAGAGCGGCGCCCGACGCCGACAGCGGAGCCGATGGACGACGAGGACAGGGACGCACTGGCGCTGCAGTCGCACGACCCCATCCTGGTCCGCACGGCACTCGCTCGCCGGCCCCTGGCGCGGGCGGTCGTTCCGCGCGTGGTGCCGCTCCTGGCGTGGGACGCGGTGGCGAAGGATGCGGCCAGTGCCTTGCGGTCCGTCGCCAATCGGGACGTGGGCACGCTGGTACACGCCCTCCTGGATCCACATCAGGAGTTCGCGGTCCGACGACGGCTGGCGCGCGTGTTGTCGGCATGCGAGTCGCAGGATGCCGCCGATGGCCTGGTCCGCGGACTGGCCGATCCCCGCTTCGAGGTGCGGTACCAGTGCGCGCGGTCGCTCAGGGCCATCACGCGCCGGCACGCCGACCTCCGCGTGGAAGGCGCCGCGGTCCTGGACGCCGTGCAACGCGAAGTGGCGGCCGGCAGGCCCATGTGGGACAGCCAGCGCCTGCTGGACGAGACGGATGCCTCGGACGACGACGATCCGCTGCTCGACAAGGTCGTGCGGGACCGCGCGAGCCGAAGCCTGGCGCACGTGTTCACGCTGCTGTCGCTGGTGCTGCCGGCCGCGCCGCTCGAGCTGGCGTTTCGAGGGCTGCAGACCGACGACCAGAAGCTGCGGGGCACGGCGCTCGAATACCTCGAGTGCGTGCTGCCGCCGGCGATCCGCGATGCCCTGTGGCCCTATCTGGATGACGAGCGGGCCGCGAGCGCCCCAAGGCGCACGCGCGAGGACATCCTGGAGGATCTGCTCCAGGCGAATCGCTCCATCACCATCAACCTGGAGGCGATGAGACACCGCGTGCGCGAGGCGCCGCCGGGCACGTCGCCGACCCGTCGCCCCGCCGACTCGTAGCGCCGGTCAGGCCAGCGCGTTCCGGACGGCGCGGCACACCGTCTTGAGCACCTGAATCCGCGCCCAGCGCTTGTCGTTGCCGGCCACGAGGTGCCAGCGTGCGTGATCGGTGCTGGTCCGCTGCACCATCTCGTTGGCCGCCAGCTCGTAGCCCGCCCAGCGCTCGCGGTTGCGGTAGTCCTCGGCCGTGATCTTGTACTTCTTGAACGGCACCTGCTCGCGCGCCTTGAAGCGCGCGATCTGCTCCTCGGGGCTGATGTGGATCCAGAACTTCAGCAGCAGGATGCCGTGCTCCACCAGCAGCCCCTCGAAGTCGTTGATCTCGGCGTAGGCCCGGCGCCACTCGTCCTCGGTGGCCAGGCCCTCGAGCCGCTCCACCAGCACGCGGCCGTACCAACTGCGGTCGAACAGCGTCCAATGACCCGCGCGCGGCAGCCGGTTCCAGAAGCGCCACAGGTAGTGGTGGGCGCGCTCGTCCTCCGACGGCGCCGCCACGGGCACCACGCGGTAGTGCGCGGCATCCAGGGCCTTGGTGAGCCGGCGGATGATGCCGCCCTTGCCGGCGGCGTCCCACCCTTCGAAGAGCAGCACGACGGTGAGGTTCTTGCGGTGGCCCTTGCGGCTCACCCGGGCGAGCCGTGCCCAGTACTTGCGAAGGTCGGCCTCGTACTCCGCCTTGCCGAGCGTGCGCGTGAGATCGATGCGATCCAGGACCGTGAGCGGGTCCGGCTGGCGCGACTTCGGTGCGACCTTCCGCGCGCCGGCGCGCGGGGGCTCGGCGAGGCGCCGCGTGAGCGTGAGCATCAGCATCTGCGCGACCGTGACGTTCCGATAGCGCTCGTCCACGCTTTCGATCACGTTCCACAGTGCCTGCCCCACGCTGGTCCGGCGCAGCACCTCCTCCGACAGCTTCTGCACGCGGTCGTAGTGGCGGAGCAGCAGGCGATCGGACTTGGTCACCTCCCACGACGAATCGCGCGCCTTCCTGGCGGCGGCGAGGCGCTCCTTCAGCGCGTCCTTCGACGCATGCAGCCACAGCTTCAGCACGACGGCGCCGTCGGCCGTCAGGGCCCGCTCGAACTGCTCGATGTGCTGCAGCCGGGCGTCGAACTCCGCGTCGTCGATCGTCCCCCGGAGCCGATCGAGGATGACGCGGCTCGTCCACTCGCGGTGGTAGAGGCCGATGCGGCCCTTGCCCGGCAGGGTGCGCCAGTAGCGCCAGAACCACGGGCGCTCCGCTTCCTCGTCGGTCGGCCGGTCGAAGACGTTCGCCTCCAGGTAGCGGGCGTCCATCCACTCGTGCAGGAGGTTGAGGACCTCGATGCATCCCAGCCGGTCGTTGCCGGCCAGGATCAGGACGACGGGGAAGTCCGCGTCCCGAAGCTCGTATTGCACCGTGAGCAGGCCGACCCGAAGGACCGGCTCCTGCTTCACGTACTCCTTCCGGCTCGTCGTGCGGCCGAGCTCAGCGGTTTCGAACATGTGCGGTCACCAGTCAGCCATCGTGGCCGGTCACAACGTGAGCGACGGCGTGAGCGCGGACGGCAGGTGCTGTTCCCACCAGTGGCGCGCGCGGTCGGAGGTCCAGGGCGGCAGCGGCTGAATGCCCTGGAGCATGTCGGCCAAGGCCTCCGCCGAGGGCGGACGCCGCGCCGGGTCCTTTTCGAGGCACGCCATGACCACGCGGTCCAGCGCCTCCGGGATCTCCAGCTCGCTCCTGCGCGAGGGCGGCACGGGCGCCGTGTGCAGGTGGTGGTCCAGCACCTCGAACATCCGATCGCCCGCGAACACGCGCTGCCCGGTCAGGAGCCAGTAGGCGAGGCACCCGACGGCGTAGAGATCCGTCCTGGGCCCGACCTCCGTCGTGCCGATGATCTGCTCGGGCGCCATGAAGGCCGGCGTGCCCAGCACGGTGGCCTCCACGGTGAGGTGCGATTCCACCTGGCCGAGGTCCGCGCGCCGGGCCAGGCCGAAGTCCAGTACCTTCACGAAGTCCACCCGGCTGCCGTAGTGCGAGAGCCAGACGTTCGAGGGCTTGATGTCGCGGTGGATCAGCCCGCACTCGTGCGCCTCGCCGAGGGAATCGCACACCTGTAGCAGCAGGTGCACGGCACGCTCAGCGGGCAGCGGGCCGAACCGCTGCACCAGCGCCTCGAAGTCCAGTCCGTCCAGAAGCTCCATCACGTAGTAGAGCGTGCCGTCGGGCGAGATGCCGAAGTCGTACACGGCCACCGTGTGCGGCGACCGCAGCCCCGCCGTGACCTTGGCCTCGCGCTGGAAGCGGTCCAGGATTCGGCGACGGCCGTCCTCGTCGAGCCCGCCCAGCACTTCCGGCCGGATGATCTTCGCAGCGGCCGGTCGGACGAGCATGCGGTGTTCCGCCTTGTAGATCTCGCCCATGCCGCCGCGGCTGAGCAGCTCGCCCACCCGGTAGCTGCCGAGCTCGCGCGCCCGGCTGTGATGCTCCTCCATCCGCATGCGGACCCGCGCCGGGAACACGGCGAGCAGGGCACACAGGTAGTTGGGGAGATAGGTCCACACCAGCACGGCCGGTGCCGGCAGCTCCAGCCCCCGCGTGCTGGCGACGGCCAGGCCCACCGGGTCCATCGACGCCGCGATGAGCGACGCCGCGAGCGTCTTGCCCATGGGCGCCGGCACCAGCAGCGGATGCACCAGGATCACGACGACGATCCACGACAGGCCCACCGTATTCGGCGTCCACTGGTTCACGATCCCGATGCCCGCCGCCAGCACGATCTCGTACAGCAGCGACAGGTCGATCAGGCGCGATGGCGGCAGGTCCGTGCGCTTCGACACGACGAACAGCGCGAGCGAGACGAGGATGCAGCCGAACGCGATGGGGTTCGCCGGCCACGGCCATGCGTCGTCCATCGGCTGGTCCGGCGACACCAGCGGCCCCACGACGTTGTTCATGAAGAGCCCGACGGACCACAGGCCCACCCAGGCCAGACAGGCCACGCGGAGGCTCCGCCCGGGACTCTCGAACGCGTGGGTGGTGGGACTGGTGGCCTGCAGCCGCGGAGCCTCGGCCGCTCGCTTTGCCTGAGGCGTGCCGCGCGCCGGGTCCGGCGTGGCGCGGGTGATGGTCGAGCTGAGGGACATGGCCGCTAAGTTGGCCCGGCGCAGCCGAAGGGCCAACGAGGGAATCTTCCCCTTGGTGGAGGGGAACCGCAAGCCACGGGCGGGCTGCCGCGAGGCGACGCGGGCTGCGGCCATGGACGCCGAACCTACCGCTGTCACGTCGGATTGCCGTCGCACCCGCCGGACCTCCCGCAGCACCCGCGAGACCAACAGTCGCGCGCGTCAGACTTGCCCCAGCGCATGCCCGGCCTGCCGGAGCGCCCGCCCGGCTTGAGTGAGCGCCCCGACGAGCTGCGGGAGCGATCGCGCGACCGGATGGAGGGCCCACGCGACCTGCTGGAGCGGGCGCGCGACCTGGCGGAGGGCCGACGCGACTTGCCGCGGCGGGCGCCAAACGAGCCGCAGCAGCCGCGGACCCGCTCCGAGCGGTTCCGCTGACCTCCCGACGCGGCTGCGCGGACCGGCCGGAGCGCGGTCCGCGACGGCTGGAGCGTCAGGCGGGGTGGCCTTTCCTGCGGCGCAAACGACCTCACGACACCGTGGGGTTGCCGCACCAAGTGTGCGGACTCACCTTCGTGGTCCGCGGGAACGGTTTCACGGGCGCCGCCAAGTGCCGTTGCTTCAGTCACTTGCCGGTCCGCGCTACTGCTGCAGCAGGTCTGTCGGGTGGTGACAGCAGGCGAGTCGGGTGTTGATCGTGGGTCCGCGAGCTCCGCACGGAGGTCGCGAGGGTGATCACAGTCAGTCACGAGGCCGCTGACGGAGGTTGCGCGGGTTCCTGCACCAGCCCCGGCGGCTGCTGGCACCTGCCGGACGGGAGGTGCTGACCCCGACGGCTCGTCTCGTGCGGCAGGTCGTCCGGGTGCTGGTGCGCCCCGACCGGTGTGGCCGTAGGCGTGCCTGATGCTCAGCGCGAGCGTATGCCTCTCGGGTTCCAGCAAGTCAGGTTGGAAGGGCGTCCAAACGAGCCCGCTGCAGAGCGTTGATACTACGCGACGGGCACGCCGAGGCCGATGAGGAAGTCGAACGTCTCGTCGTAGAACTCGGGAGGGCGAGTCGCATCACGCTGATGGCCAGGAGGCACGAATATCACCATGCCCTGGCGCGCCCGAGTCAAGAGCACTCGGTAGGCGTTCAGTAAGTATCGCTGTCGGTCGGGTTGCCGTACCTTCGTCCACTTGTCGCCTCGAAACGAGTGGAAGGCCCACTGCCCGCCCTGAAGGCGCAGGTCTGCGTCCCACGTGACACATGCCCAGTCAACCTCCAGGCCTTGGACCTGAAACTCTGTGGCAGCGTCCTCGAGGTAGTAGCTCGACCGCGTGTCCGAACGGTCACCGAGAAACCAGTGAATAGGGTCGACGCTGACTCGCACGTCGATGGCGTGCGGTTTGAGCCTCATGGCCTGCGAGGATGCCAGTAGCCCAGATTGCTCAGAGCCACGAGCGTGACCACGGATCCAGTCCTTGGCGACCGACAGGTCCCGCGTAGCAGCGATGGGGTAGCGGGATCTCAGCTGCTGAAACAGGTCACGGGCCGCTCGTGAGTTGCAGTCAAGGAGTGCCTTCACAAACCCGGACACTCGCTCGGACCGGAACGATCGCATCGACGTGGCCAGGTGAAGGCGTGGGTCCCTGATGAGCCGACCCGCAGGACGCAGCAGCTCGACGGCCGATTCTGCGTCGTACTCCGATCCAGAAAGGTCAGGCGAGACATACGTGTTCCAATGTGGGAACGCGCGGTGGACCGCCTCAAGCCACGCCGAGATTCCTGCTTCTCCCGTGTGAATCTCTTGTCCACCTCCGACGAGGCATACGATCACCGCCCATGAGTCGTGGCGCTCGAGGTACGACACGAGAAACTCAGACTCCGACTGATCAAAGCCGGGCCGGCCCTTGCGCCGTTTCATAAAGTCGGCGGTCTTCTCGAGGTTCCATGCGCGCTGGGCCTCGTCGAAGATCACCACGTGGTCTCCAGGTGGCGCAGAATCCCGCAGCCCATCGTCGCGGAAGTGATGAACATTCTGGATGAAGGGCTTGACTTGCTGGCGAATGACACCCTTTCGAACGGCTCTATGCTGACGAGCGAACTCGTCTCGCGTGAGCGCCTCTTGAAGAACTGAAACGAGCGGGCCATTGCCCGACAGAAACACGGCCCGAGTCTCTCCAAAGTCACGACGCCTCGTAGCCACGTTAAGGCCGACCAATGTCTTCCCAGCGCCCGGGACTCCGGTGACGAATACGATTGCCTTCTCGCGACGCGCCCGGGATTGCTCAATGATCTCCTCAACGGCGCCGGAGGTGACGCGAAGGTTCTTCGCCCCGGCGTCATTTCTGGTGATTGCAGCGACTGAGTGCCGTGAGTAGAGCGCTCGAGCAGCTTCGATGATGGTCGGCGTGGGGTGATACGGTGAGCGACCCCATGCCGCGCTGTCGAGACTGGGCCCACTAGCAGTTGCTAGGGCCTCGGCAATCGCGTGACTGAACTGGTGGACGGCGACTCTGCGAGGCGGCCGGACGCCATCAGCGTGCGCAGGTTGCCAGGCCGTGTCGCCTTCTTCAGCTCTCGTCGCCACCAGCAGTGGGAAGATCTGCGCCGAATGACTGGCCAGGTGGAAGTTCTTTAGGTCGAGGCCGTAGTCCCATACTTGATTGACGGCATCGATTGTGAAGTGCCGTTCTCCGCACTTGAACTCGATGGGAAACACCACCGGGCCCTCAATCAGTACGGCGTCGATCCGGCTGCCGAGCCGCGGAACCTCAAACTCCAGAAACAGACGTCCTGAGAATCCCTTAAGGGTCGACCGAAGGATCTGGATCCCCTCCTGCCACGCAAGGCGCTGATTTACATCGAGCGAGATCCCTCCGTCAGCGATGGCGAGCCGGCCGAACACCTCTTCTGGCGCCGTGGATAGAAAATCCTTTACGGAGGCGGTGTAGTAGGCGGGAATCGCCCGAGGTTCTGGCTCGACTGGCACCACGAGAGGATATTCCGAAGGGCCCGGAGCAGCCGGAGACACCGCGTGAGGCGCGGAGCGACTCGACCACGGCCTAGGCTCCGCACAGCAATTACGTTCGCCGGCAGCCGGCAGCCGCGGCTCTAGCCCCGGGCTGTATACTGTCGTGGGCAGTCGAGACGCGGTCTGGGCACTGTTTGGCCACAGCCGGTACGAATTTGCTAGAAATTCCTGGGGGATCGTCCAAATCCATGGGAATTTCGTCGCGGTGAGGTGGCCGAGAGGCTGAAGGCGGCGGTTTGCTAATCCCAGCCGCAGCAATCCCACCCAACGAGATCCCGCGTTTTTCGGCCTAATTTCTCACATTTCAGTTGCCAGCGTTGGTCCCGGATGGCCCCCTTTTGAGGCCGTCTGGGCACAGTTTTGGGCACAGTAGGTCCAGCCCCGTCTCCAACAAAGCAACACCAGCAGATTGGTCGCGCGATCGCGTCGGCCGGATCGCAAACCCGTCTTGCTCAAAGTGCAGGAGCCACGGCTTGGGCTACGGATCGCCCAATCCTCATTCCGCGCCATCAGACG
>JAWKHS010000023.1 GCA_041394705.1 Vicinamibacterales bacterium | reverse complement strand
GGCCGTGTGGGCGCCCGACGGCGTGAGCGTGCCGCGTCTCGCCGCCGGGATCGCCGTCGCCGGCCTGACCTGCGCCGCCGCGTTCTGGGCGGACGCGCTCCTGCGGGCGGTCGTCCCCGCCGACCGCCACGGCGGCGCCATCGTGCGGCGGGCCCTGCGCGTCGCCGACGCCGTCGCGCACTACCGCGGGCACCGCTCGGCGCTCACCGTCGTCATGGGCTGGTCCATCGTCGTGCAGGTGCTGCGGATCGTGCAGGCGTATCTGCTGGGACTCGGGTTGGGGCTGACCGTGCCCTTTGCCTACTACCTGCTCGTGATGCCGCTCGGGCTGCTGATGCTGCTCCTGCCGGTGTCGGTGAGCGGCTTCGGCGTCCCGCAAGGCGTGATCGTCTGGCTGCTCAGGCCCATGGGCGTTCCCGACGCGCAGTCGTTCGCACTCTCGACGCTTATCGTGCTCACGGGCCTGGCCGGCAACCTGCCGGGCCTGCTGCTCTGGCTGCGCACGCCGGCACGGGCCGACCGCCCACGCTGACGTCCGTGCGCGGCGCGGGTGCCGGGGCTCAGCGCACGTGCCCCGGCCGCTTCACCTCGTAGATCGCCAGCGCGTCGTTCTTGAACACGAGCGGAAGGACCGCGCCCATCTGCGCGTACCGATCCTCGACGCCCGGGTGATCGCGCCGCTCGGGCGGACCGACGACGAGGTAGTCGATGCCGACGCGTTCGGCCAGCGCGAAGGCCCCGGCGGGATCCGGCGCCTCGAAAAGCCAGCGTGCCCGCTTCGACCCTTCGAGATACTTCTCCAGCGGCACGAGGCCGAGCGGCAGGCCCACTCCCATGCGCCGCTCGGCGAAGGCCGGGACGAAGGCCCAGGTGGTGGAGTCGCGCGAGTACGGATCGACCTGGACGCGGGCGTCCTGGCCGGTGTGGGTGCGGATCCACTCGAGGCCTTCGACCTCGGGCGGGGTGAGCACCATCGTCCAGCGGAACCCCGGGCCGGGTTCCTGGTTCGTGACGTCCTGGGTATTGAAGGCGTCGATGAGGAACATGGGGGCCGCGAACAGCCCGACGACCGCGACGCCGGTCCAACCCAGCGCCGCCCGGACGCCCGTCTGCCGCCGCAGGTCCGCCAGCGCGAGAGCCACGATGGGGACCAGGGCGATGAACACGACGTGGCCGACCCTCCAGCCGACGTACACGTCCTGGTGATCGCGGACGTCCACGTAGAAGTAGATCGCGACCGAGGTCAGGACGAGCGCCGCAAACGGGAGGACGTCCTTGCGTCGCTGCCGCCAGGCCGCCCACGCGCCGCCCGCGGCCACGAGCAGGACCGGCCCCGCGCTGACGAACGTGGAAAGCACGGGGCGCGTGACGGCGAGCGAGTTGATCCCGAGGCGGATGACGCCGAGGCCGCCCGGCTGGTTGTCGACGTACTGCAGCGCCGTCGCGATCGCCGCCGCCACCGACACCGGCAGCGCCGCCCACGCGGCGTTCACGACGACCGTCCACCAGGCGCGGTGCCGCAGGGTGGTGACGAGTTCCACGAGCGCCACGGCGGCCAGGAACATCACGGTCACGAAGGTGCTGATGAGGGCCGTGACGCCGAGGATGACGCCGGCCGTGAAGAACACCTCGGGGTCCTGGATCCGTCTGCGCCGCACCACCGCGAAGAGCCCGATCGCGCCCAGGGCATAGGCCGTGGCATGGTGCGGCTGGTACCACAGGATGCGGTGCAGCCCGTCGATGGGCATCCCGCCGTACAGCCACCGCGCGACGGCGTCCACGTTGAAATAGCGGAGGAGCGTGACGGGGGCGCCCTTGCGCCAGTGCTCCCACAGTCCCGCGGTCCCCTCGAAGCTCGAGAGGAGGCACACCCAGGCGACGCCGGCGGCCGCCGACCACGGCACGGGCGCCGCCAGCCTCGCCAGTCCGTACACGGCCGCCACGAAGGCCGCGTCGATGACCACGGACGAGCCGAGGAGGAGACGATCGAGATCGATCCGATCGCGCACGGCGCGGTACTCGACGGCGTCCGGAAGGTGGCCAACCCAGTAGTAGTGGAGGCTGTCGTTGACGTAGTACGGATTGCGCGGCAGGAACTCGCCCTTCGACACCTCGATGACGACGGCGCGCCGCCAGACGTAGTCGGCGGTGAAGTACGCGCGGTAGGCCTTGCCCTCGGGCCGCTGCTCGCCGACGCGGGAGAAGGGCCGCGCCACGACCAGCGGGACCAGCAGCAGGACGACCATCAGCGCCGCCAGGTCGCCCCGCGCGGGCGACGGCAGGCTCCACCGATCACGCAGCCGCCGGAGGGGCCACGCGAGGAGCGCCGCCGTCATCGGGGCGGCCGCGAGGAGCCAGGCGCCCCGCGCGCCGAGGGCCCAGTACCCCAGCATCGCGGTCGAACTGAGGCCGAACCCGAGCATCGGCCCGAACGCCGCCGCGGCCAGCCAGTTCCCGGGCGCGACGGCCCACAGCGCCAGCACGCCCGGGGCCGCGAGAGGCGCGTGCGACAGCACGGCCAGCGCCGCGCCGGCCGGCGATGCCACGATCACGAGCGTGGCCGCATACGCCGCCGCCGTGGCGAGGGCCAGCACCAGCCCACTTCCCTTCGGGCGGACCAGCGCCATCACGCCGGAACCAGGCCCGACAGCGTGTGCGACTTCGCCTCACCGTGGTCCCGTTCGGCCACGAGAATCGCGCGGGACTCGAAGCGAAGCCCCCCCTGCCGCCACTCACGCAGCTTGTGGCGGATGGCCAGCAGGGCCTCGCGGCGGTCGGGCGGCAGCGTCGGCGAGTCGAGCTTGTCGGCCACGGCCAGTTCGAGGTCCGTGTAGCCCCGTCCTTCCTCGAGCGCGAGAAACCCCCGGCCGTCGGACAGGCGGATGACGGACACGCCCTCCAGCCCGTCGAAGACGGCGGGCGCGACCAGGATCAGGCCGCGTTTGCCGGGTAGTTGCACGAGGTCGACCGCGGCCACCGACTGGGCGCCTGGCGTCCGGTGCCGGGCGCGGTCGAACAGGTTGACGATGGCCCAGGCGGGGTCGGGGTCGATCGACTCCAGCCACGCGAGCACATCCGCGGGCAGCGACAGGGAGACAGCCTTGGCCGGACGCCCGAACTTGAGGGGCCGTCCGCGGCGGGCAGGAGTTCGGGCGGGCACGACTAAATCGTACGAAATTCTCGCGGAGCGTCGAATTACTCGCAAGAAATTCCAGCCCGTCCTGACGCCGGGCCGGACGCCGCGCTCTCCCGGGGGCGTCTGCTCAGGCGGAGGTGGAGCGCGCGGCCGCCGCGTCCGGCGGAGGCGCCGCCGGCAGGTCCGGCGAGGGCCGCCGCTTCTCCATCGAGGCCCGCACCAGGAACTTGGCGTAGGGCACCACCTGCTTGATGGCGGCCACGTTCATCTGACAGGGGCTGAGGCAGCTCGGGCACTTCTCGTCGCGGATGTGCTTGCGGTGCTGCTGCGACGCCTCCCGGAAGTAGATGGCCTCCGGGTCCTCGCGCGTGACGTTCCCGACCACGTCGCTGTTCTCGCAGAAGAACAGGTCGCCGTTCGGGTTCAGCATGACGCCCTGCGTCTGGAACGGACATGGCGTGAGGCGGTGGTAGCCGTTCGCGATCATGTCCGCGTAGTGCATGTAGATGTAGTTCTGGCCGTCGAGCAGCGGGTCCTGGCGGACGCGGTCCATGAAGAACGTCCGCATGCGCTGCTCTTCCACGCCCATCGGCTTCAGCGTGCCCTCGAGTTCCTGGTTGCCCAGCATGGCGTCGGTGAACCGCACCATGTTGAACACGATGTCGAGCTTCTCCTTCTTCGCCCACGCCAGGATGTTGTCGGCGTCGTCGAGGTTCTTCGAGAAGATCGTCGAGGAGATCCCGAAGTTGAAGCGGTACTTCTTCTGCAGCTCCTGCATGGCGGCAATCGTCTTGCCGGCCTTCTCGAAGGCCTTGCGGACGTTGCGCACTTCGCCGTGCATGTCGCCCACGCCGTCGATCGACACGCGGGTCGAGAAGATCACGTTGTGCTCATGGCACAGCTCGACGACCTTCGTCAGCATCGGAATGCCGCGCTGAGGCGTGAGGCCGGTTGTGTTGATCGTGAGCTTCCGGAGCTTCGGGAACTTCTCGATCATGAGGCGGCAGATGTCGACCATGTCGTTGCGCGTGGTCGGCTCGCCGCCCGAGAGGCTGGCGTTCTCGATGTCCTTCCAGAGGTTCGAACTGAACGCGCGCTCGATCTGCTCGAGCGTCATGTCCTGCTTCCGGTTCCCGCGCGTCCAGTTGCTGCACATCTCGCAGCGGGCGTCGCACACGAACGTGCAGTGGAAGATGAAGACGGTCGGGTGCAGCGGCGTGTACTTCGCCACCACGGCCTTGACCATGTCCTTGGGCGCGGAGAGCGCCGCCTTGGCGAGATACTTCGCCGCGTAGACCTGAGCCATCTAGACCCTTGATTCTACAGGTGTCGACCCGCGAGGCCAACCCGCCGGCCCGGGGCCCACGGCCCGGCCGGCCGCCCGTCGCTATTTGCGGCAGAACGCCATCAAGTGCCAGCCCAGCGGCCGGACCCACGCCCTCGGCAAGGCGTTGAACGTGCCCACGAAGAGGGTGTTGAACGCCACCCCCTTCCAGCCGCCGTGCAGGCGCGACTTCACCGGGAAGCGCTCGGGCACGAGGCGGACCTCCGGGAACGGACGGAGCAGGGCCCGGAATTCGCCGATCGAATACTTTCGAAGCACGGGCGCGTCCTCGTGCTCGAGCGGCACCTTCATCACCTTGGAGAGCGCGTTCAGCCACGACACGCGGTTGTAGACCATGAAGATGCCCTGCCCGCCCGGCTTCAGGACGCGGTGCGCCTCGGCGATGAGCCGCTCCGGGGCCGCCGCGTACTGCAGCACCCCGTGGCCGTAGACCACGTCGAAACTGGCATCGTCGAACGGCAGGGCCTCGCCGTCCGCCACGCGGAGATCGCCGGCCAGGCCGAGCCCGTCGAAATTCGCCCGCGCGAGATCGATGGCCGTCTGGGACAGATCGATTCCCGTCACCCGGGCCCCGCCCCGCGCGAAGCGGGCCAGGTCGGTGCCGATGCCGCAGCCGACTTCGAGGAGCGCCTGGCCGTGGAATCCGGCGAAGTCCACCAGCTGGGGCAGGTAGCGCAGCTTGTCGAAGCGGTAGTCGTCGAGGTCCGCGAAGAACTCCTTCGTCCCGACGGGATGGGACGTCATCTCGAGATCGTGGATGCGCTCGTTCCAGTAGCGGCGGATGGCCTCGGTCGTCACGGCCCGTATCGTACAATGCCGCTGACGCACGATGCAGCGTGACCTCAGGGGCCTTGCCGACGCGACGTTCGATCTCGTCGTCGTGGGCGCCGGCATCTACGGGGCCCTCGCCGCGTGGGACGCGGCGCGTCGGGGCCTGCGCGTCGCCCTCGTGGACCGCGGCGATTTCGGCGGCGCCACGTCGGCCAACAGCATGCGCACGCTCCACGGAGGCCTGCGCTCGCTGCAGTCCCTGAACGTCGTCCAGATGCGCCGCTTCATCCGCGAGCGGCGCGCCATGGCGTCGATGGCGCCCCACCTCGTGGACCCACTCCCCTTCTGCGTGCCGACGGCGCACCATCCCACGCGCAACGCGCTGGCGCTAGGCGTCGCGCTCGCGGTCACCGATGCGGTCGGCTGGGATCGCAACGACGGCATCGCGGATCCGGCGCTGCGCCTGCCGCGCGGCCGTGTCGTGTCGCGGACCGAGTGCCTTCGCCTGAACCCCCTGGTGGACGCGGCCGGCGTCACGGGCGGGGCGGTCTGGTACGACTACCAGATGCGCCACGCCGAACGGTTGCTGCTGGCGGCGGTACGGTCCGCGGCCGGGCTCGGCGCCGTCGTGGCGAACTACGTCGACGCGCGTGGGCTCGCGCTCGCGGGCGGCCGCGTCGCGGCGCTCCAGGCGCGCGACGTGCTGACGTCGGAGACGTGGGACATCCGCACCAGGGCGGTGCTGAACGCGACGGGCCCGTGGGCCGCGGCCGTGGTCCGGACGCTGACCGGCGCGCCCGACGGCCCGGCGCCGCGGTTGTCCCGGGCGATGAACCTGGTCGTGGCGCGCGTGACCGATCACCACGCGTGCGGGGGCGTCGTCGGGGGCCGCATGCTCCTCGCCGTGCCGTGGCGCGACGTGACCATCGTGGGCACCAGCCACGACCCGCACGCGGGTGGCGCCGACGAGGAGTACGGGACCCCGGACCACGTCCAGGCGCTCTTGCGAGACGTCCAGCTCGCCTTTCCGCGGGCGGGCATCGGACCGGGCACGATCCGCCTCGTCCACAAGGGCCTGCTCCCGATGGTGGCCGCGCGCGGATCGTCGGTGGCCCTGCTCAAGGAGAGCGCCGTCGTGGATCACACGGGCGACGGCCGCCCAGGCCTCGTGTCGATCTTCAGCGTCCGGTACACCACCGCCGGCCACACCGCCCGCCAGGCCATCGATGTGGTGTGCCGGCAGATCGGCGTCGGCGCGCCCGCCCCGGTGACGCCATTGCGCGCGGCCTCGGCGGCCTTCGACACGGTCGACGCCCTCGTGACCGAGGCGCGGCGCCGCCCGGTCCCCGGCGCCACGGCCGACCTTCGCGAGCGGCTCGCGCGGGCCTACGGCAGCGACTGGGCCGAGGTCGCCTCCGGTGCCGGCGTCCAGCCGGCCGACCTGACGCCGCTGTCGGCGGCCTGTCCCGTCACCCGTGCCGAGGTCCTGCACGCCGTCCGCAACGAGTGCGCGGTGACCCTCGCCGACGTCCTGCTGCGCCGGACGGATGCCGGGACCGCCGGCCACCCGGGGCCTGACGCCGTACGAGAGGCGGCCCGCGCCATGGCCGGCGAGCTCGACTGGTCGCCGGAGCGGGAGGCCACGGAGCGCCTGGACGTCGACCGGCGGTATCCGACTCCGTAACATTTCGGCCGTCGCGCGCGTCTCTCCCCTGACGCCCATGGACGAACTGGCCAGCCTCTACGCCCGGCACCACGCCGACGTCAGGCGCTTCGCCCTCTTCCTGACGGGCGATCCCGCGCAGGCCGATGATCTGACGTCGGAGACGTTCATCCGGGCCTGGGCGGCGCGCGACCGCGTCGCGGCCTCGAGCGTCCGCGCCTACCTCATGACGATCACGCGCAACCTCTGGCGGGACCACCACCGGCGCCATCGCAGGCTCCTCCCGCTCGACGCCGCGACCGGCGAGGCCGTCGCACGCGGGCCCGAGGCCGAGGCCGGCTGGCGGCTCCGAGAAGTCCGCCAGGCCCTCGCGGCCGCGGCGCCCGCGGATCGACGGGCCCTGCTGCTCCATGCCGAGGGCTGGTCGTACCTGGACATCGCCGCCCGGCTCGGCATCTCGCTGGGCGCCGTGAAGTCCCGCATCCACCGCGCGCGCGCCGTGCTGGGCCGCCTCAGTCCCTCGTTCCGCTCCGGAGATCCGTGATGACCGTGTCCCGTGACGTCGTGTTCGACTTGCTGCCCGGGTACTTCGCGGGCGACGTGAGCGCCGATTCCCGGGCGCTGGTGGACGAGCACCTGGCTGGCGACCCGGAGTTCGCGGCGATGGCCGAGCGTTTCGGCCGGCTCCTGCGCCAGGCGCCCGGGCCGACCGCGTCCGAGCCCGCCCGCGCGGAGGCGGAGACGGTGACGCGCGCGCGCCGCGCCCAGCAGCGACGGGGCGAGTTCCGGGGCCTCGCGCTCGGCTATGGGATGGCGACACTGCTGCTCGCGGCCGCCGCGCTCGCCGGGTATCGCCCGGGACGCGCCTTCATCATCGCGGCCACGTTCGGGATCGTGGCCGCCGCCTCCGGCGTGGGCTGGTACCTGGCGGGACGGCGTCCCGAATGGTTCGGCGACCCCCGCTGGTTCTGACCCTGGCGCCCGTGCCGCTAGGTGAGGTTGGCCGACGCCCAGCGCTCGAAGACCATCAGCGGGAAGAGCGTGTGGGCGTGGTTCTCGCGCCCGGCCACGTGCGCCTCGACGAGCGCGGTGACTTCGGCCGGCTCGAACAGGCCGCGGGCGGCCACACGGGCCGGTGACAGCAGATCGCGCATCAGCGGCTGGAGCTCGTCGCGCAGCCAGTTCTTGAGCGGGATGCTGAACCCCTGCTTGCGCCGATCCAGGATGCGGCCGGGTACGAGGCCGCGCATGGCGCGCTTCAGGACGAACTTGCGCTGGCCGTTGCGGATCTTGAGGCGGCCGGGCATCGAGAACGCGAGCTCCATCACGTCGGCGTCGAGGAACGGCGCGCGCGTCTCGAGCGACGTCGCCATGCTCATGCGATCGACCTTCACGAGGATGTCGTCGGCGAGGTACAGCTGGAGGTCGGTGTAGAGCTGGCGGTTCAGGACGTCGTCCCCGCCCGCGTGCCTGAGCGCGTCCCGCACCGGCCGGTACACGTCGCTCGCGCCGAGCGACGCCTGGAGGTCGCGGGTGTAGAGCCGCCGCCGCCGGTGCGCGTCCAGGTAGATCATCCACCGGTAGTGCTCCAGGTCCGCCGGCAGCATCGCGACCCCGCCGATGAAGCGCTTGAACGTGTTCACCAGGCCCTTCTTCTGGCCGCTGGGGGGCAGCGCGGCGCCGACGGCGGCGAGCGCGGGCACGAGCGGCGCGCCGATGGCCTGGAACCGCGACGCCAGGGCGTGCGCCTCGTAGGTGTCGTAGCCGCCGAAGAGCTCGTCCCCGCCGTCGCCGCTGAGCGCCACCGTGACGTGGGCCCGCGCCACCTGGGACACCAGGTAGGTCGGAAAAAGGGAGACGTCGGCGAACGGCTCGTCGAAGTGCGGCACCAGCCGGTCGAAGAGCTCCACCAGGTTGGCCGTCACGAGCTGCTCGGTGTGCGCCGTGCCGTAGAGGGCCGCCACCTCACGCGCGTACGGCAGCTCGTTGTACGAGCCATCCTCGAACCCCATGCTGAAGGTGCGGACGGGCTGCACGGTGCCCTCGCTCATCAGCGCGACGATGCTGCTCGAGTCGATGCCCCCTGAGAGGAACGCCCCGAGCGGCACTTCGGACATCAGCTGGCTGCGCACGGCGCGACCGAGCGTCTCGCGGACGGCCTGGGCGGCGTCGTCGTCCGACCACGACCGGACCGCCACCGTGGCCGGATCCCAGTAACGCTCGACGACGACGTCCCGGCCGTGGGCCCGGAGCCACGAGGCCGCCGGCAGCTTGTGGACGCCCGCCAGCATCGTCCGCGGCGCCAGCACGTACTCGTAGGTCAGGAACTGGTCGAGGGCCTCGTGATCGAGGGTCCGCTCCACCTCCGGCCGCGTCAGGAGGGCCTTCACCTCCGAAGCCAGCAACAGTCCGCGTTCGGTCTCGGTCCAGTACAGCGGCTTCTCGCCGGCCCGGTCGCGCGCGGCGAAGAGGGTCTTGGACCGCGCATCCCAGATGGCCAGCGCGAACATCCCGCGGACCTGGCCCAGGAAGTCCGCGCCCCACTCCTCGTAGGCGTGGAGCAGCGCCTCGATGTCGGAGGCTCGGGACCGGAACCGGTGGCCCCGGGCCTCGAGCCGGTCGCGCAGCTCCTCGTGGTTGTAGATCTCGCCGTTGGCGACGATGTGCAGGTCGGCGGTCTCGTTCGAGATCGGCTGCTGGCCCGAGGCGACGTCCACGATGGCGAGCCGCCGCATGCCCAGCGCGGCGCCCGGGAGGTGCAGACGGCCCTCGTCGTCCGGACCACGATGGGTCAGCGCCCGCACCATGCCGATGAGGTCCGCCTCCGGCGCCACGCGGGCGGCGTCGCGTTCGACGATGACGGCGATGCCACACATCGGACGCTACGCTCCGACGGGTCCCGGGGCTCGGGGCTCGGAGCCCGGGACGGCCTCCCGCCGATCGCGCACGACCTTGGCAGGCGTGCCGACGGCGATCGCGAACTCGGGAATCTCGCCGACGACCACCGCGCCGGCGCCGACGATGGCGTCGCGGCCGATCCGCGAGCCGTCGGTGACCACGACGTGCGTGCCCAGCCAGCTGCCGGCGCCGACCTCGATACCACGCGCCGTGCGCCCCTGCTGGAGGACCGGGATGTCGGTGCGGTCGTAGAGGTGATCGCCGCCGACCAGGTAGGTGTAGGCCGCCATCAGGACATCGGACCCGACCCTGACGGTGGAGGCGGAGAAGATCTCGCAGTTGAAGCCCAGGTTCGCGCGGTCCTCGACGAGGATGTCACCGTTCTTGCAGCTCAGGATCGTGTTCCGGCCGACGAAGACGCCGCTGCCGAGGACGATGCCGCGGTTGTCGGTGCCCTTCGCGTCGAGACAGCACTGATCGTCGATGACGACGTTGTCGCCGATCGCGATCTTGTGCGGGTGGCGCAGCGTGACGTTGGCGCCGAAGACGACGTTGCGGCCGACCGTGCCGATCACCAGCGGATAGAGCCTGGCGCGCAGGAACAGGCCCAGGGCTCCGGGCACCCATGAGGCCAGCAGCATCACGAGCTCGTAGGCGACGAGCGCGCCCAGCCCGGGCCGGCCGACCACGAGGTCCTGGTACTTGGCGACGCGCGACTTGCGCTCGTCGAACAGCTCCTGCTGGATGACCGTGATCCGGGGATCGTGCGGCCGCTCGCCCGCCGGCATCAGCGCACTGCCGCGAGCGCCGGAGGATCCGCCGACGGCTCGCTCTGCCGGATCTCGCGAATGACGTACGTGGGTTTGTTCTGCGACTCGTAGTAGGTCCGGGCCATGAGCTCCGCGAGCAGGCCGAACGTCACCAGCTGGACGCCGGTGAAGACGAGCAGCACGCCGAGGAGCAGGAGCGGACGATCCGCGATCGGCTGGTGCAGCACCAGTCGCACCCAGCCCAGGTAGCCCGTCACCAGCGCGCCGAGCCCGCCGGCGACGAGGCCCAGCAGGCCGAAGATCTGCAGCGGCCGCGTCGAGTAGCTGAGGAGGAACTTGACCGTGGCGAGGTCCAGGACCACGCGCACCGTGCGGGAGATGCCGTATTTGGTCGCGCCTGCCTGGCGGGCGCGGTGGTTCACCTCCACCTCGGTGATACGCACGCCCTGCTCGCTGGCGATGGCCGGCAGGAAGCGGTGCATCTCGCCGTACAAGCGGAGGGACTTCACGACCTCGGCTCGGAAGACCTTCAACGAGCAGCCGTAGTCGTGGAGGGCCACGCCCGTGGCCCGCGAGATGATCCAGTTGGCCACCATCGACGGCAGCCGCCGGTTGACGAACGTGTCTTTCCGGTCCTTGCGCCAGCCGCAGACGATGTCGAACTCGCCACGGTCGGCGAGCTGCACCATCCGCTCGATGTCGCGGGGGTCGTTCTGGAGATCGCCGTCGCTCGTCACCACGAGGCGCCCGCGGGCGTGCGCGAAGCCGGCGGCGAAGGCGGCGGTCTGGCCGAAGTTGCGGCGGAAGCGGATGACCCGGAGGCGGGGGTCCGCGGCCTGGAGGGCGGCGAGCTGGGCGAAGGAGTCGTCCGTGGAGCCGTCGTCCACCACGATCACCTCGAATCGCCGCCCCGTGGCGCCGAGCGTGGCCATCAGCTCGTCGTACAACGGGCGCACGTTCGGCGCCTCGTTGTGAATCGGGATGACGACGGAGATCTCGGGGCTCATCGTGGCGGCGGCCGGCGGCCCGTCCGACCAGACGGGGCCGCCGATCCGTCAGAGTATACCCCGGCGATCCCGGCCCGGCGGCCGGCCCGTCAGAACGAGACGTGGACCGTGAACAGGTAATGGACCCCGCCGAGATCGAGCGTGGGCCCCAGGAAGTCCTCCGAGAGGTCGGCCTCCGCCTTCTGGTAGCGCACCTCTCCGCCCAGGGACCACGTGTCACTCACCGGAACCCGGAGTCCGGCGAGCACGACCGCGCCGGTTTCGGTGCCCGTCGCCACGAACCGGTCGGTGAACACGCTCCGATCGGTGAAGTCCACGAAGTCGCCGACCTCGCTGTAGCGGTAGCGCAGGAACGCGACCCCGCCGCCGACGTAGGGCTGAACCGCGCGGTGCCGGCCGAACGGGAGCAGGCGCGCGGTGAGCGTGACGGGCACGACGCGGAGGCGCAGATCCTGCTCGATCTCGGAACCGTCCCGGTTCACGAAGCCGTTGTAGACGGTCGGCACGCGGCGGCTCGTGAAGGCCGCGCCGGCGCCGACTTCGAAGAAGTCGCCCATCGGCACCAGCCACTCGACGCCGACTGAGCCGCTGTTGAAATCGGTGATGTCGAAGTCGAGGATCTCGCGGTTCGCGATGAGGACGTCTCCGTCCACGCGCGCGTCCTCGCCCGTCGGCACGAATCCTCCGAACGTGAAGGCCACGGCCGACTGGGCCAGGGCCGGCGTCGGGACCGCGACGGACGCCAGGCAGACGACGATCAGGACGGCAGGTAGGCTACGCATCGGTCACTCCCTCGAAGCACCCATTCGGGCGGGTACTCCCCGCAGTAGCACGGGCGATGCCAGATCGGCCGCGGAGCGAACGTGGCGGAAACGAGGGCGGCGGCGCGGGACGAACGGCGATCGGCCGGTCAGGCCGTCTCGTTTCGGCGACGATCGCGGACGGCGGCACCGACCGTCAGCATCTGCTCGTGCAGGTGACCGTTCGACGCCAGCAGGTGCCCGCCCTCGGGATCCCACGGCCGGCCGTCCATCCCCGAGACGCGTCCGCCGGCCTGCTCGACGATGAGGGCACCGGCCCGCGTGTCCCAGGGCTGGAGCCGCTCCTCCCAGAACCCGTCCATTCGTCCCGCCGCGACCCAGCAGAGATCCAGCGCCGCCGAGCCCAGGCGGCGGATCGCCCGCGCCTGGCCGACGTAGGCCGCGAACATCGCCATCACGTCGGCCAGCGTCTCGTGGACATCGTAGGGAAAGCCGGTGACGAGCAGCGCGTCGATGAGCGTGGCCGTGGCCGAGACGTGGATGGGCTCGCCGTTCAGCCAGGCCCCGACGCCGCGCTCGGCCGTGAAGAGCTCCTGGCGGATCGGATCGTAGACGGCGCCCACCACGGCCTCGCCGTCGATCTCCAGGGCGAGCGACGCGCAGAAGATCGGCACGCCGTGCGCGAAGTTCGTGGTGCCGTCGAGCGGGTCGAACACCCACCGGTGCGACGCGCCCGAACGCCCGCCCCCCAACTCCTCGGCCAGGATGTCGTGGTCGGGAAAGCGCGCCGTCAGGAGGGCGCGTGCCGCGCGCTCCACCTCGACGTCCACCTCGGTCACGAGGTCGATGGCGCCCTTCTTGTCGACGCGGACGCCCGTGCCGAAGCGGGCGCGCTGGATGGCGCCGGCGGCCGTGACCACCTCGATCGCCGTGGCGAGGAATCGCGGATCGGGAGCGGTCACGATGCCGTGTCGGCGCCGGCGGGCCGGCGCTTCACCATGCGCACTTCCATGCCGCCGGCCGGCGCGCGCCGCAGGTCCACCTCGTCCATGAAGCTGCGGATGAGGAAGATGCCCCGCCCGCTGGACTTCAAGAGGTTCTCGGGCGCCAGCGGGTCGGCCACCTGCTCGGGGTCGAACCCTTCGCCCTGATCGCGCACGACGATGATCAGCTCGGACGGGTGATCGGGTGGCGCGGCCACGAACTCCACCTCGACGCGCTTCTCCTCGTCGCCCTTGTTGCCGTGCTTCATCGCGTTGGCCACCGACTCGCGCACCGCGATGCTGACCCAGTGCAGCGTGTCGTCGTCGAACCCCACCATCCGGCCCATGTGGGCGCCGACGACCTCCACGAAGTCGAGCATGTCGAACGCACTGCCGATGTCCAGCCGGACGGCGCGGGGAGCAAACGTCATGCGGCCCCGGGGCGGGCCGCGGCCGGCGGGGCCGGAATCGACGGCATCGCCCGTAGTATACGCGCGCCGCCCGCGCATTGCCGCATGCGACCGCCCATGGCTATAGTGATGCGCCATGTCCGTGTCCCGCGCCACCGTGATGCGACCGGCGCGGTCTGTGCGCGGCCGCCTGCAGGTCCCGCCCGACAAGTCCATTTCCCACCGCTACGCGCTGCTGGCCGCGATGGCGACCGGCACCACCGCGATCGATCGCTACTCGACCGGCGCCGACTGCCAGTCCACGCTCGACTGCCTCGAGGCCCTGGGCGTCGGCGTGACCAGGCGCCCATCGCCGGCCGGCTGGCAGCACGTCGAGATCCAGGGCCGCCCCGGCGGCTTCGCCGCGCCGGCCGCGCCCCTCGACTGCGGCAACTCCGGCACCGCCATGCGCCTGCTCGCGGGCGTGCTCGCCGGACAGCCCTTCACGAGCGTCCTCGTGGGCGACCCGTCGCTGTCGTCGCGGCCCATGCGCCGGGTCATGGAGCCCCTGGCCGCCATGGGCGCGCACATCGAGTCGGCGCCACTCGGCCGCCCGCCGCTGACGGTGACCGGCGGCGCCCTTCACGCCATCGAGCACGCGCCGGCGGTGCCGAGCGCCCAGGTGAAGAGCGCCGTGCTCCTGGCCGGACTGCGCGCGGAGGGCACGACCGTCGTCCGCGAACCGGCCCCGACGCGCGACCACACCGAACGCGCCCTCGCGGCCTTCGGCGTCGCGGTGGTCCGGACGGCTTTGGGCGGCGTGGGCGTGCGCGGAGGTGCGCAGCTCACGGGCGGCCTGTCGCTCGTCGTGCCCGGCGACCCGTCGTCGACCGCCTTCCTGGCGGTGGCCGCTGCGGGCCTGGACGGATCGGCCATCGAGATCGAGGACGTCGGCCTGAACCCCACGCGCACCGCCCTGTTCGACGTCCTGCGCCGGGCGGGAGCCGACGTGACCACGGCAGTCACCGGCGAGCGGCACGGCGAGCCCGTGGGCAGCGTCCGGATCACGACGGGACGGCGCCTGGACCTCGTGGTCCGGCCGGACGAGGTCCCCCTTCTCATCGACGAACTGCCGGCGCTGGCCGCGCTCGCCACCTTCGGCGGGTCCATCGCGGTCAGCGGCGCCGCCGAGCTCAGGGTCAAGGAAAGCGACCGCATCAGCGCCCTCGTGACGGGCCTGCGCGCCATGGGCGCCGACGCCGACGAGTTCCCCGACGGGTTCGTCGTGCGGGGTTCGCGCCAGCTCACGGGCGGCATCGTGGACGCCGTCCACGATCACCGTCTGGCGATGACCTTCGCGGTCGCGGCCCTGGGCGCGACCCATCCCACCGAGATCCACGGCGCGGAGTCGGCAGCCGTATCGTTTCCGGGCTTCTTCGAGCTGCTGGACGGCCTGCGCGCATGAAAGCCGACAAGGTGTACCTCGTCGGGTTCATGGGCGCCGGCAAGACCTCGGTCGGCCGTGCCCTGGCTCGCCGCCTCGACTGGCGCTTCGAGGACATCGACGAGCGAATCGAGCGCGCCGAGGCCCGCGACATCCCGACGATTTTCCGGCAGTCCGGCGAGGCCTACTTCCGGACGCTCGAGCGCCAGGCGCTGGTCGATCTGCTGCCCGCCCGGGGCGTGGTGGTCGCCACGGGCGGGGGCACGGCGGTGGATCCCGCCAACCGGGCGCTCATGGCCCGCGACGGCGCGGTCGCCTGGCTCGATGCGCCGTTCGCCACCGTCGCCGCGCGCGTCCCGGCCGACGGCCGACGGCCGCTCGCCGCGAACCGGGCCGAGATGGAACGGCTTTATAATGACCGCCGCGGGGCCTACGCGCAGGCGCACGCCCGTTTCGACGTGTCGCGATCGAGCGTCGACGAGATCGTCGATCACGTCGCCGACTGGCTGGAACACTGATGCGGTACCTGGTCCTGAGCGACATCCACGCGAACCTCGAGGCGCTCGAGGAGGTGCTCGATCTGGCCCGGAGCATCCCGCATGATCGCGTGCTCGTGCTGGGCGACCTCGTGGGCTACGGGGCCGACCCGAACGCTGTCGTGGACCGCATCCGCGACCTCTCGCCCTTCGCCGTCATCCGCGGCAACCACGACAAGGTCGGCGCCGGGCTGGAGCCGTCGGACGCCTTCAACACGGTGGCCCGCGCCGCCATCCGCTGGACCTACGAGGCCCTGAGCGACGACAACCGCGACTGGCTGGCCGAACTGCCCTCGGGTCCGGTGACGGTCGACGAGCTCCTGGAAATCTGCCACGGCACGCCGTTCGACGAGGACATGTACGTGTTCGACGACACCGACGTGCTCCGGTCGATGCAGGCGGCCAGCCGGCGGCTGTGCCTCTTCGGCCACACGCACGTCCAGGTCGGCTACCGGCTCGCGGATCAGTCGCTCACCCTCGAAACCGCCGATCAGCGGCGTCCGCTCACGGTGCCGATTGGCCCCGGACACTACCTGATCAACCCGGGTTCGGTGGGCCAGCCGCGGGACGGCGATCCGCGGGCGGGATTCGCGGTGTACGACGCGGACGCGCCGGCCGTCGAGATCTATCGCACGCCCTATCGCGTCGAGGGCGCGCAGGCCAAGATCCGGGCCGCCGGGCTGCCCGAGGCGCTGGCCCAGCGCCTGGCCATCGGCCGATAGCCTAGGCGCCGCCGCTCCGGCGAGCCCGCTCCTCGCGTTTCTTGCGCTCCATCGCCATCGCGTCGGCGGCCGCCCGGGAGCCCAGCACCCAGCCGATCACGACACCGATGAGCAGCACCACGGGAATGTAGATGAAGTGGCCGGCCGTCGGCGTCCCGAGGTCCATCGTCGTCAGCGTTCCTTGCGTTCCAGGCGGGCCAGGTCGTCCTCGGCCTTGCCGAGCCGCCGGCCCAGGGACCAGACGTACCCGACGAGGGCCACCCACACGAAGCCGTAGGCGGCGGCCACGAGGTTGATCGCGGGAATGGTCTCCTCGGGCGGGATCTGGGAGATCGGCACGAACTCGTCGGGCGATGGCTGGGGCTGGGCGCCGGCCGCTGCCGGCAGCAGCAGCACCCCGGCGACCATCAGGACGCGAAGGAAGACCATCATGCCTCGTCGAACTCCAGATACAGGGCGTCGATCCGCGCGCGTTGCCGTTCCAGCCGGGCGCGCAGGGACAGGAGGGCCAGGAACAGGAGCAGGAACGCCGTGACGCAGAACCACAGCGGCCGGCCCATCTCCACGGGCAGCGTCGGCACGACCGACGTCTTCGGATGGAGCGTCCGCCAGTAGTTGACCGACACGTAGATGAAGGGGACGTTGGCCATCCCGAACAGGGCCAGCCCCGCCGACAGCCGGTCCGACCCGGGCCCGCCGAACTGCCGCAGCAGGAGGTAGGCGACGAAGATGAGGAACGTCATCAGGCTCGACGTGAGGCGCGCGTCCCACACCCACCACACGCCCCAGGCCTTCCGCGCCCACAGCGGGCCGGTCACGAGCGCGAGGAGCCCGAACACGACCGCCAGTTCCGCCGCCGCCACGGCCGTGGCGTCGGAGGACTGCCGCTTGGTGAAGAGGAAGCGACCGCTGGCCACGCCGCAGACGATGGCCGCCAGCAGGAACATCCAGGCCGCCGGCATGTGGAAGAAGTAGATCTTGTAGACGAGGCCCATCGTGGCCTCGTAGGGCGCGGCGTCGATCACCCAGGGCGCCACGGCGAACATCGCCGCGGCCACCGCCAGCTGCACCTTGACTGCCGTCGTCACGTCACCGCCTCCCGTCGCTCGCCCGTCCTCAGTCGGTCATCAGGGGCTCGAAGGTCCAGAGCGCCAGCGTCACGAAGACCGCGTCGAAGAAGACGAGGAGCGCGAGCCAGAACCGCGCCAGATCCATGTCCGGTTCCGCCAGGAAGAGCGCCGCCGACCCCCGGACACCGGCAATCATGACCGGAACCGTCATCGGATACAACAGCACCGGCAGCAGGACGTCGCGGCTGCGGGCCCGGACCAGCATGGCCGCGAACAGCGTGCCGATCGCGGCGAAGCCGAGGGTGCCGGCCGCCAGGAGGCCGGCGAGATGGAGGGGCGCTGCCAGGATGGGCGCCTGGAACAGCAGCCCGACGAGCGGCACCAGGAGCAGTTCGACCAGCGCCATGAGCAGGAGCATGCCGGCGAGCTTGCCCGCGTAGAGCGCCGGACGGTCGGCCGGCGCCAGGAGCAGCGCCCGCAGCGTATCGGCCTGACGCTCGCGTTCGAACGTCCGACCAAGGGCGAGCGTACCGGCGAACGCCACGGTGATCCAGAGAATGGCGGCGGCGACGCCTTCGTCCGGCGCGCCCTCCTTCACGAACCCGAACGCGAAGATCAGGATGACGGTGATGGCGAAGAAGAGCGTGGTCGATACCACCTCCAGGCTCCGCACCTCGACCGTGAGGTCCTTGCGGACGACGAGCGCGGCGACGCGGAGGAAGGCCCTCATCGAACCTGCACCGCCTGCTGGTAGCGCTCGCGGAGCGTCCCGCCGGCGCCGGGGACCGGCACCTGCCGCCCGTTCTGGAGGATGACCACCTCGGTCAGCAGGCCGTCGACGATGTCCAGGTCGTGCGTGGCCAGCACGGTGACCACGCCCCGCGCCTGCTCTTCGCGAAGGCGCTCGACGAGGGCCGTGGCCGACGCCTGGTCGAGTCCCGTGAACGGCTCGTCGAGGAGCAGCAGCCGTGGCGCGTGCAGGAGCGCCCGCTCCAGGGCGACGCGCTGACGCATCCCGCGCGAGAACGACGACACGAGATCGTCCGCGCGCGGGCCGAGGCCGGCACGCTCGAGCGCGGCCATCGCGCGCCCGCGGGCCTCGGTCAGCCCGTACAGCCGGCCGAAGAACACCAGGTTCTCGAGCGCCGTCAGCTCGGGATACAGGAAGAGGTCGTGGCCGAGCATGCCGATCCGGGCCCGAAGCCGCGCACCCGCGTCCGCGCTGGAGCGGTCGCCGTAGGCGACGCGTCCCGTCGAGGCCGCCAGCACGGTGCCGAGGATCGAGAGCAGCGTGGACTTGCCCGCCCCGTTGGGGCCCAGCAGGCCGACGATGTCGCCGCCACGCGCGGTGAAGCTGACGTCCGCCAGGGCGCGGCGGCGGCCGTAGTGGCGGCCGACGCCGGCGACGGTCACGGACGCGAAGTCGCTCACGCCCCGCTACCCGACTCGCCGGGCAGCTCGTCGATCTGGGCGTAGACCTGCTCGGCGGCCGCCAGGAGCCGCTGGCGCTTGGCCTGACGCTTCTCGTCGACGCCGCGCGCGCGCGTCTCGGCGTCGAGCGCGGCGATGGCGCCGAGCAGCCGCTCCCGCTCGGCCTGCAGCGCCCGCCGCTCGGCGGATCGGTCCGGGGGCGGCGCGAGCAGCGACGACGCCACCCAGATCAGGCCGACCGCCGTCGACGCCACGGCAACCCAGAACGGCCAGCTGGAGTGCGCCGGGACATTGGACAGCGTGATCTCCACGGCCTGTCCTTCCGGGATCCGTCCGCCCGTGCCGACGATGAACGGCTGGCCGGACGAGTCGCCCTCGCGGATTCCGGAGAGCTGCGGACTGCTCATGGACAGCTGGCCGGCCTTTCTGGACGGCCACGAGGATGCCCTCGACGGTGGGCCGGCCACGCCTGTCTGATCCGCATCGTCTGCGACGCAGGCAGGCGAAACGCCACCTGGAACTCGGTGCTGCCCGGCGGGAACGGCCCGGCCAGTGCCAGCACCAGGTCGTCGAGGCGCGCGAGACCGGCCGGTCCGCTGACGATGGAGGCCGAGGTCGCGCCGTCGGGGAGGGTCAGCTCGAGTGTCTTCGGCGGCTGGATGGGCACGCGCGCGCTGTTCACGACGCTGAAGATGTAGAAGAACGTCGGGTCGTCGTTCTGGAACTCCAGGACGATCCGGGTGTCGGGCCCGAACACGACGGCCCCGGTGCGTGCCGGACCCGCCGCGGCCTTGGCGTTGGCGTCCGCCTCGGCGGCCGCCGCCTTGTCCGTCCCGGCGACCAGGGCCACTCGCACGCCTCCGGACGAGGGCACCGCGAACGCCTGGGAGCGCAGCGTCTCGCCGTCGATCGTCGTCGATGCCGTCACCTGAGTGCCGGGCGTGACGCTCGAGAACTCGGCGCGGCCCTGCGCGTCGGTCACGGCCGAGACCGTGCCCTCCGGCGTCGTGAGGACCACCTCTTGACCCGGCACGTTGTTCCCCATGCGCTCACGGACGACGCGGACCGTGACCGTGCCGTTGGGCAGGTCCCCCGCGGGAAGCGGCATGCCCGACATCTGGCGCGCATCGGGCATCGCCACCTGCGCGCCGGCGCCGCCGGCGCCAAGGGCCAGGGCAACCGCGCACATCAGGCCGACCGCGAGCACCCGCGCGTTCACGACGCCGCCCCGACGAGTGCCGATCCGCAGTGTTTGCAGAAGCGGGCGTCCACGTCGTTGACGCCGCCGCACCCGCCACACAGGCGCGCCAGCGTGGACGGCGCGACCACGGCACCCGGGACCCGCGGGGCCGGGGCTTCGGGCGGCGCCTGCGGCGCCGGCGTTGCCGGAGACGGCGGTGCGGGAGCCTCTGCCAGGGGCGGCGGCGCGACGACAGCCGGCGCCTGCCCCGCGCTGGTCGCTCGAGCCGCGAGATCGCGCTCGACCGCCGTGCGGAAGTCGCTGCCCTCGAGCCGCCGCAGCAGCCCCGCGGCGCGTACCCGCAGCCGATCGCGCATGTCCTCGAAGTCGGCCGGGGCCGTCTTCCCCATCGCGTGGTCGAACTCGATCTCCTTGATGGTGCGGAGCACCAGTGCTTTCTCCCGCTCGAGCGCCGCGCGGGCCCGTCCAATCACGGGGACCTCGTCGGTGTCGGCCGGGGCCGAGAACAGGGGCGCCAGGGAACGGTAGCCGGCCATCGCGACCAGGCTCGACGACACGACGGTGAGGCTCAGCACGACCACCGACGACATCGCCTGCCCCTTCGACACCATGACGACGGCCGTCGCGGCCAGCATGCCGGCCAGGAGGAACAACTGCCACGGGCGGAGCCCGGGGTCAGTCGAGGTCGCGGAGCTCATCGTCGAGTTGCTGCTGGAGCGACGCGTCGAGCGCGGCCGACGCGGCAGCCGGCTCCGCCTCCGCGCGGTCGCGCGACCACTGGCGCGCCAGCACGGCCAGGCCGCCGGCCGACAGTGCGGCGAACGCGTACGGCAGCAGCCACAGCAGCCGGTGGTAGCCCTGGTCGAGGGGCCGCGAGAGGATGTGCTGCCCGCCGGCGTCGCGGACGAAGGTGGCGAGCACCGCGTCCCGATCCATCCCCTGTGACACGAGGTCGTGGATCTTGGCGAGCTGCTCTTCCTTGCCGTGGCAGTTCATCATCCCGCACGTGCCGGCGGGCAGGTTGCAGCCGCCGCAGGTGCACATCACCTCGTCGGCCAGCTCGCGCTCGAGCGGCGACCGGAAGACGATGGTGCCGGTCGAGGCGGGCGGGCCGGTACTGGACACCGCCGACGGGTCCTGCTCAGCCCCGAGCCCGTGCGCCCTGGCCGGCGCGGGCACGAAGAGCGCCAGCGCCAGCACGAGTGCCGCCGTCGCCTCGGCGCCGACGCGGGCCGCGGCGAACGCGAAGGCCTGCTCGGGCAGGAGCGCGATGCCGGTGCCCACGGCCAGGATGCCGAAGCCCACCCAGATCCAGTTGACCAGCTCGTTCACGTGGATCTCGACGCTCGCGCTCTGCTCGCCGAGCTCGAAGCTCGCCATGGCGATGTAGAGGTCCTGCGCCAGCGAACGGCGGATGGCGACTTCCGTGGTCGGCTGATCGGGCCGGCTGCGATAGAACCACTTCGCCGGCGCCATCGTCCCGAGCACCTTGCCGCTCGTGTCGCTCACGGTGAT
Source organism: Vicinamibacterales bacterium (assembly GCA_041394705.1). Classification (GTDB taxonomy): domain Bacteria; phylum Acidobacteriota; class Vicinamibacteria; order Vicinamibacterales; family UBA2999; genus CADEFD01. The sequence continues at coordinate 79,485 of JAWKHS010000023.1, read as the reverse complement.
GTTCGCCGTGACCATCTGCTTCTGGTCGTCCTCGGTGGCGCGGATCGAGTCCAGCTTCAGCACGTACCGATCGACCTGGACCTGCTGTCCGGGGTTGAGCAGCGCCTGCTCGTCGCGGCCGAACCCCTCGCCGGCGAATCCGAGGAACATCAGCACGATGCCGAGATGCACGACGTAGCCGCCGTAACGGCGCTTGTTCCGGCCCACCAGCCCGATGAGCGCCGTGAGCATGTCGGTCCCCGTCGACTGCCGCCTCACGGCCGCCCCGCGCAGGAACTCCTGTGTGATGGTGCCGGCCACGAAGCCGCACAGCACGAAGCAGAGGCCGGACGTCCAGACGCGGATGCCGACCGCGTAGGTGACGCCGCCGGCGACGAGACCCGCCAGGATCGGCCACTGGAACTGCTGCCGCATGTTCGCGAGCGTCGTCGACCGCCACGCCAGGAGCGGGCCGGTGCCCGTCAGGAGGAGCAGGATGAGGCCGACCGGCGTCATCCAGGTGTTGAAGAACGGCGGGCCCACGGTGAGCCGCTCGCCCGCGATGGCTTCCGACAGCGTCGGGAACATCGTGGCGAAGAGCACGAAGATCGCGGAGAAGAGGAGCACCCAGTTGTTGGCCAGGAAGGCCGCCTCACGAGACGCCCACGAATCGAGCTCGTTGCGGGCCTTGAGCAGCGGCAGCCGGTAGATCACCCAGCCGAAGCTGAAGATCAGCGTGGCGCTCATGAAGGCCGTGAACATCAGGGCGAGCTGGCGATCCTCGCCGAAGGCGTGCACGGACTGCACGACGCCGGACCGCGTCATGAAGGTGCCGAAGAGCGTGAGGAAGAAGGTGACGATCACCAGGGTCACGTTCCAGACGCGCAGCATGCCCCGGCGTTCCTGCACCATGACCGAATGCAGGAAGGCGGTCGCCGTGAACCACGGCAGGAGGCCGGCGTTCTCCACGGGATCCCAGCCCCAGAAGCCGCCCCAGCCGAGCTCCTCGTACGCCCAGATCATGCCGAGCGTGAGCCCCAGCGACAGGAAGAACCACGCGAACATCGTCCAGCGGCGGACCGCGCGCAGCCAACTGTCGTCGAGGTGTCCGGTCACCAGCGCCGCGATGCAGAAGGCGTAGGGGACGGTGAGGCCCACGAAGCCCGAGTACATGGTTGGCGGATGGATCGCCATGTAGAAGTTCTGCAGGAGCGGATTGAGGCCCTCGCCGGCGGTGGGCGCCTGCGTCAGGTAGGTGGCGAACGGGTTGTTGTGCCCGATCATCACGAACAGGAAGAACATCTGCACCACGCTCAGCGTGGCCACGACGTAGGGGATGAGCTCGCGGTGCCGCTCTCGGTTGATCCGGACCGCCGCGGCGCCGAAGAGCGACAGCAGGAAGACCCAGAACATGATCGAGCCGTCGAGGCCGCCCCAATAGGAGGCGAGCTTGTACCCGAGCGGCTGCGCCGATTCCGAGTAGCGCTGGACGTAGCGGATCGAGAAGTCGCCGACCACGAACGCGTGGACGATCACGCCAGTGGCGACGGTCATGATCGCGGCCACGAGGTACAGAGCCCCGACGCCGCTTTCGATGAGGCCCGTATGGCGGCGCCGCCCGCCCACCACGGAGGCCGCGGCGGCATAAGCGGACATCACGAATGCAAGGACGAGCAACGACGCGCCGAGTGTGGCCATCTCAGGTTCCGGGAATGCGAGTGCAGCGGCCGGCACTCGCCGGCGCCGCCGGTCCTACTCCGTGCCGGTTCTCGGCGCCGTCGCGGCGCCGCTCGTGTCCACCTTGGCCTCGTACTTCGAGGGGCACTTCGCCATGACGCCGTTGGGATGGACGGCGAAGCCGTCCTTGCTCAGCACGCCCTTCAGCACGACTTCGGCGTCGTCCTGGAACGTGTCGGGCACGATGCCGTTGTAGCTGGCATCCACGACCTGGCCCTGGCTCTGCACCTTGAAGCGGTACTCCATCGAGTTGCGCTTCCTGAGGATGCTGTTCGGGACCACGTAACCGTGCAGTTGGAGGCTCTTGCCGTACCAGGACTGCGGGGCGACCATCACTTCGTCGACGTGCTTGTAGTACTCAGTACTCTCGGCCATCGTGGAGTACAGCAGGCCAGCGAACGACAGTGCCAGGACGAGCCCGGTGATACCGACTTTGATAGCTTTGTGCTTCATGGTCAAAGACTTCCGGTGACGGGGGTACGTCCATGCCTAGAGTATCCCTGCCTCGGCACGGGGTCAACCACAGTCGGGCAGGATCCATGCCGCGCATCCGGTCCGGCGGACACGAGGATTCCGCGGGCCGTTCAGGGCCCGGCGGGGCTCCCTGGCGCAATCGTCCCGGCCGCCTCCGGAAAATCCCGAAGCAGGCCGAGGACCTCCGCGATCGGCAGCCCGACCACATTGTCGTGCGGGCCGTCCACCCCGGCGACGAACCGGGCCGCCTCTCCTTGGATGCCGTAGGCGCCCGCCTTGTCCATGGGCTCGCCGGTGGAGACGTAGGCCGCAATCTCGTCCTCTGACAGGGGCGTGAATCGCACGGTCGTGCTGGCGACGGCCGTCCGGACGTCCGATCCGCACACCAGCGCCACTCCCGTATGGACGCGGTGCGCCCGCCCCGCCAGGCGCCGCAGCATCCGGCGCGCGTCCTCGGCGTCCTCGGGCTTGCCGAGGATCTCGCCGTCGAGCGCCACGGTCGTGTCGGCGCCTAGTACGAGGTCTCCGGGACGCCGCGCCGCGACCGCCGCGGCCTTGGCCTCCGCGAGGCGCCGCACGTACGTGTCGGGGGGTTCGCCCCGCCGCGGCGTCTCGTCGACGTCGGCCACGTCGATCGTGAAGGCGAGCCCCGCCGCCCGGAGGAGTTCCGCCCGGCGCGGCGAGGCGGAGGCCAGAACGAGCGGGCGTTCAGGGCGTTGCGGCATGGAGTCGCCGACCAGGATACTCAGCCCGCGGCGGCCGCGCCGGAGCCCGCGCCGCGTCCGACGGCGCGGCGAGTGATATTCTCGGCCGATGGATCATGCGCGTCAGGTGCTGCCGTCGGTGCTGGCCGGCGCGGTGCGCCAGGCGCCCCTGACACCAGAGAAAGTGGCCTTCGCATGGCGCGCGGCCTGCGGCGCCGCCATCGCCAACGTGACCCAGGTGACGCTGGACGCCGGCGGCGTCCTCGTGGTCCGCAGCACCGACCCGCGCTGGGCCGCCGAACTGCACCGCCTGCGCCGCGAACTCGTCCAGCGGCTCGAGCCCTGGCTGGGCCCCGGCGTGGTCACCGAGATCGACGTCGCCGGACGCCCCGAACCCCGCGCGCGCCGCGCCTCGCGACGTCCAGCCCCAGCACCGGAGAACGCATCGTCATGAATGAAGCCGTCATCGTCAGCGCCGTGCGAATCCCCACGGGAAAATTCCTCGGCGCCCTGAAGGACCTCTCCGCGCCCGCCCTCGGCGCCCTGGTGGTGCGGGAAGCCGTCGCCCGCGCCGGCGTCGATCCTGCCGCCGTGGACGAGTGCATCATGGGCAACGTCGTCTCGGCCGGAGCCGGCCAGGCGCCGGCCCGCCAGGCCGCCCTGAACGGCGGCCTCGCCCACCACGTCGCGGCACTCACCATCAACAAGGTGTGCGGGTCGGGCCTGAAGGCCGTGATGCTCGCGCAGCAGGGCATCCAGACCGGCGACATCGAGATCGCGGTGGCCGGCGGCATGGAGTCGATGAGCAACGCGCCGTATCTCCTCGCCAAGGCGCGCGAGGGCCTGCGAATGGGCCACGCGCAGATGATCGACGCGATGATCCACGACGGCCTGTGGTGCCCGTTCGAGAACTGGCACATGGGCAACGCCGGCGAGACCGTCGCCGGCGCCTACAAGGTGACGCGCGACGAACAGGACGCGTTCGCGGCCGACAGCCACAAGAAGGCGGCGGCCGCCCAGGCCGCGGGCAAGTTCGCGGCCGAACTGCTGCCCGTGCAGCTGCCCCAGAAGAAGGGCGCGCCGATCGTGTTCGCGGCCGACGAGTCCGTCCGCGCCGACACGACGCCGGAGACGCTCAGGAACCTCAAGCCGGCGTTCAAGAAGGACGGGACGGTCACGGCCGGCAACGCGCCCCCCGTGAACGACGGCGCGGCGGCCCTGGTCGTGATGTCGGCGGCGCGGGCGCAGGCGTTGGGCCTCACGCCCATGGCCCGCATCGTCGCGCAGGCCACGAGCGGACTCGAGCCGAAGATGCTGCTGATGACGCCGGTGGAGGCGTCGCGGAAGGTGGCGAAGAAGGCCGGCTGGCACCTGCAGGACGTCGACCTCTTCGAGCTGAACGAGGCGTTCGCGGTCCAGGCCGTGGCCGTGATCCGCGAACTCGGCATCGACGCCGCGAAGGTCAACGTCCACGGCGGCGCGGTGGCGCTCGGCCACGCCATCGGCGCCTCCGGCGCCCGCGTGCTGACCACGCTGCTGTACGCGCTGAAGGACCGCGGCGGCAAGCGCGGCATCGCCACCCTGTGCCTGGGCGGCGGCAACGGCGTCGCGCTGGCCGTGGAGATGATCTAGGGGCGCCGGGACCAGGGTTTCGTCCCTGGTCCCCGGTCCCAACGCGTCTCCCCGCCGCTAGTCGAACTCCGCCGGCCCGCGGGCAGCCATGCTCATGCTCTTGAACTTCGAGGCGTTCTTGGAGACGTGCGTCACCGCCTCGAGCAGCATGTCGACTTCCTCGGGCCGGTTGTAGATGTGCGTGGCGGCGCGGACGCCGTTGAGATTGCCCGTGGCCATGGTGCGAATCCAGACGCGGTTGAAGTCGTAGATGCCCTTCACCACGTTCCCCATCGGGATGTCGTAGACCGAGAAGAGCGTGAGGCCCGCAGAGAAGCGTGGGTCCTCCGACGTCCACATCTTCACGCCGGGAATCGACTTCAAGCCGGCGCGCAGCGCCGTCGACAGCTGCCGGACGCGCGCCTCGACGTTCTTCTTGCCGATCGCCTCGTGGAAGTCCAGGGCGTCGGCCATGGCCATGAAGCTCGGCACGTTGCGCTGGCCGCCGAGCTCGTACTTGCGGGCGCCGTAGCTCGAGGCCGTCGGATCGTTCGTGGTCTTGAGATCGGCGTAGCCCATGAGCGGCCAGACGCGGTCCTGAACGCTGCGCTTCACGTAGCACACGCCCGTGCCGGTCCCGGCGAGCAGCCACTTCTGCCCCGCCGCGGCGTAGTGATCGATGCCGGTGGCGGCCAGATTCAGATCCAGCATGCCGAGCGGGTGCGCGCCGTCGACCGAGATGAGGGCGCCCTTGCCGTGCGCGAGCTCCGCCAGCTCCTTGATGGGACTGACGAGCCCTGTCACGTAGGTCATGTGGCTCACCATGAGGAGCCGCGTCTTCGGCGTCATGGCGCGCTCGTAGATCTGCACGATCTGATCGACGCTCTCCGGCGGCGACGGGATCTCGACGCGCACGAGCTTGACGCCGTAGCGGGCCTCGACCTGCTGCAACGGCTGGATGCCGCCGCCGTGCTCGTGGGTGCAGAACACCACTTCGTCGCCGGCCTTCCAGTCCAGCCCGCGCGTGAAGATGTTCATCCCCTCGCTCGTGCTGCGCGTGAGGGCGATTTCGTCGGGCGAGGCGCCGACGAACGCGGCCATGCGCGCGCGCACGTGATCGCGGCCGTCGTTTCTGTAGTTGTCGGTCGGATCCTCCGCGAGCTCGCGCTCGTACTTCGCCAGCGATTCCACGACGACGCGTGGCGTCGGGCCATAGGTGCCGTTGTTCATGAAGGTGAGTCCGTCCACGACGTTGAACTGGCCGCGAACCTTCCACCAGTACGCTTCGTCCAGGGCGCCGGACGGCCGGAGGTCCGCCAGGGGCAGCGCCCGCGGGGGCGCTTTCGGGGCCTGCGCCGACAGCGTCTCTCCGAGCAATCCCGTCGTGAGACCACCGAGCGCCGCCGCCGAGCCACCGAGGAACCGACGCCGGGTTACCGCACACGGATCTGCCATGGACGCCTCCTTCCGCACTGGGCCGGGCGGCCGTGCCCGGGGATCGCGGGATTATTGCCCACCGCCAGGCGATGTCAACGCCGGTGTGCCTGTGGCACGCGTGCCCAGCGCGTCCGCGCGCCGCGCTCGCCGGGGCGGCCCTCCGGCGGGCCGCGCGATGCGTCAGACGCGGGGCGTGCAGGCCAGGAAGCGCTTCGGGTTCTCGGTGAGGATGCGGGTCAGCGTGGCCTCGGGCAGCCCGGCCTTCCGCAGCATCGGCCCGAAGACCGTGACCGTTTGCGCGAGGCCGGCGCCGCCGTTCTTCTTGAGCGACCGCGCCGAGGCGAAGTCCGACGAGAGCAGCAGCTGATCCGCGTAGCCGGCCTCCACGAGGGCCATGATCGCCACGACCTTGTCGGCGTCCGGCTCGAGCGCCAGCGTGACGCGATCGAAGCCCACGAAGGCGCCCCGCTTCGCCACGGCGATCGCCACCTCGGCCCTGGGATCGTGATGGCAGCAGACGTGGCCGATCGCGAGGGCCGACAGCGTGGCGCCGGCGGCCTCCAGCACGTCGAGCTGCCTGAGCGCGGCCTCGCGCGGGATGTCGGCGGCGCCGGTCCGGATCCCGAGATACGGGTTGTGCGTGAAGATTGGCAGCCCGGTCGCCTGCTGCGCCTTCGCGACGGCCTGCAGCACCTTGGTCTCGGTCGGGGTCAGCACGCCCCCCTGCTGCCCGATCTCGCCGAAGGCGCCGAGCCGGTCGCGGGCCGCCTCGGCCGTGAGCATCTCGGCGATGCGATCGGCCGACGACGCCTCCACCTCGGCGGGGTACGAGCGCTGCATGTAGAAGCCGCCGCCGGCCACCACGGGCAGCCCGCTCTCGCGGGTGATCCGAGTGAGGGCGTCGAGCGAGCGGTGCATGTCTGGATGGCCCCCGTCGACGATGAGGCCGATGCCCTCCGCCTTCGCCGCGCGCGCCTCGTCCACCATCATCCCGACGTCGTCGGTGAAGTGGGCGGCCGCGTCGAGCGGAAACCGCATCGAGAGGTGCTCGTGGAAGAGCACGCTGCCGCGGAGGGCGGCGGGATCGAGGTCGCCCGACAGCGTGCGGATCACGCGGCGTCCGGCGGCCTGTCGCGCCAGGGCGACGCGTGGCGCGAGCACGCCCGCGCCCAGGACCGCGAGGGCGGTGCGGCGGCTGAGCCGTTTCATGGAGCGGCATCATAGCGCCGTCCAGGCCATCCGGGGGTGCCGCTTCCGCGGCCGACGCGCTATCATCCGGAGCATGCCTCGTCCGGGAATCGCCGTTCGTGTCGTGCTGGTCCTGGGCTGCCTCCTGACCTCGCCGCTCACGTCGTCCCATGGGCACGCGCAGGAGCAGGAGCAGGAACTGCCGCCGCTCGTCTACGTCTGCCCGATGCACGGCGATCAGGTCTCGGACAAGGAAGGCACCTGCCCGATCTGCCACATGGACCTGGAGCCGAAACGGCTCGACCAGGTGTACACGTGCCCCATCCACTCGGTGGTCTCGGAGCACGCACCCGGCACGTGTCCGATCTGCGGGCGAACGCTCGGCCCGATCACGGTCTCTATCGCGTGGCGCTGCTCGGGCCTGGACAAGGACCTCATCGAACCGCAGACGTGCGCGGACGGCACCAAGGCGGTCCGGACCGAGGCATCCCTGGCGCACGGCAACCACAACGCGCAGTACGGCGGCCAGTTCTTCATGGCGGCTGACAGCTGGCACCACCTCGAGGGCGTCTATCCGTCGCCCGGGGTGTTCCGCCTGTATCTCTACGACGACTTCACGAAGGCGCTGCCCGCCGAGAAGATCGCGGCGACGAAGGCCCGGCTCGTCCTGAAGGAAGAGACCGATCCCAAGACGTACGCCACGCGTGAGGTCCTCGCCGTGCCGCTGAAGCCGTCGTCCGATGGACCGTACCTCGAAGCCACGTTCGACACCGTGCCGCTGCCGGCCGCGCTGACCGTGCAGGCCGTGTTCGACACCGGCGGCAAGGAGCAGCGCTTCGACTTCACGTTCGCGGAGTATTCGGTGGCGAGTACCACGGACGCGCTCGACCCGGCGACGCGCCTCATGCAGGAGATTCCAGACGAGGCGCCGGGCGTGCTCAAGATGCTGGTGGAGCGGCGCGACTCGGTGCAGTCGATCACCGATCGCGGCGCCTTCTCGGAAATCTGGGTGCCGGCGCTCCAAGCGAAGGACCTGGCGCTGGCCCTGGAACTCTTCGCGCGGGAGTTTCCCGAGCCCCGCCGCGTGGCCGTCGAAGCCGCCACGCGCCAGATCGTGCTGGCCGCCTTCCGGCTCGACGCCGCGGGCGACCTCGGCAATCGCGAGGACGTCGAAGTGGGCACCAGGGCCCTGGTGAAGGCCGTGTCCGAGCTGGAGACCCTGTTCGGAGAATCCCGATGACTCCGCGCACCTCCTGGTTCTCCCGCGGGCTGGCGGCGTCGGCCGTGGCCCTGGGCGTCGCGCTGATGCTCTCGTCGGCGCCTGGCGAGGCGCACAAGGCGATCACGTCGAAGTATCGCTACAACGAGGACCTGTTCCCGCTCTTCAAGGAACACTGCGGGCGCTGCCACGTGGACGGCGGCGTCGCGCCGATGTCCCTCATGTCCTATGACGACGCCGCGCCGTGGGGCGAGTCGATGCGGCTGGAGCTCCTGAGCGAAGAGCCGAAGCCGTGGCACAACTACCGGCTGACGCCGCGCGAACTCGACACGATCCTGGTCTGGGCCACGGGCGGTTCGCCCCGCGGCGACGCCGCCCACAACCCTCCGCCGATGGCGCTGGTGAACGACTGGGGTTCGGGCTCGCCGGATGTGGCGCTCCCGATGCCCGCGCCCTTCACCCTGCCGGGCGCTTCCAACTCGGCCGGGCACGACGTCGAGTTCGCCGTCGGGGGCGCCGCGGGCAAGGCCATCGCCGCGGTGGACCTGCTGCCCGGCACGCCGCCCATCGTGCGCACGGCGACGCTCGCCGTGAAGCTGCCCGACGGGAGCACCAGGCCGCTGGCCGAATGGGTCGCCGGGCAGCCTCACGCCGTGACGCTCGCCACGCCCGTGACGATCCCGGCCAATGCCAGGGTGGTCGCACACATCGAGTACCGGCGCACCTGGCAATACGAGGGCAAGGACATGACCGACTCGAGCACCGTCGGCCTGTACTTCGCCAAGCCGTCCGGCCGGTAGACACCCCCTGACAACCGCGCCCGAACCGGGACGCTAGACTGCCGCCGCGGCATGGTACGGCGGGGACTCGTCGCGGGACTGGTGGTCCACCTCCTGGCCGCGGCCGCCGCGGCCCAGGCGCCCGATCCGGCCACGCTCGTGACCTTGCCGCGGGCCGAGCGGGTGCGCCGCCTCAGGGGCCGCGACTGGGACGTTACGGCACTCCACGCGACCGACCCACTCGTATTGGACGGGCACCTGGACGAGCCCGACTGGGGCCGCGCCACTCCGATCGACGATCTGTACCAGGGCCAGCGGAACGAAGGGCTGCCGGCGAGCGAGCGGACCGAGGTGCGCGTGCTCCACGACGGCCGCACGCTGTGGGTCGGATTCCGCGCGTGGGATCACGAGCCGGAGAAGATGAAGATTCGGTCGATGTTCCGCGACGAGGGCGGCGGCGCCGACGAGCTCGTCTCCGTGATGATCGACGCGTATCACGGCCATCGGACGGCCGTGCAGCTCATCAGCAACGCCAACGGCCTCGTCGAGGACCTGCTCCAGACCGGCGAGTCGACCAGCACGCGCAACCACGACTGGGACGCCGTCTGGAATGCGAAGGGCCGCGTGCTCGACGACGGGTACGAGGTGGAGTTCGCGGTCCCGTTCGCCTCGCTCCGCTTCGATCCGCCGGCGCCCGGGACGCCGGTCGTGTTCGGCATCGGCTTCAAGCGGAACATCCCGCGAAAGAACGAGGAGGTCACCTGGCCGTTCGTGCCGAACGACTCGACGTGGTACCGGCCCGCCGAGCTCGGCCACCTGCACGGCCTCGATGACGTCAGGCCGGGCCGCAACGTCCAGCTGCTCCCGTACGTGCTGGGCGGGAGGACCGCCTCCTACGGCGATGCGGGCACCGTGCGTCACCGGCGCGACGTGGGCCTGGACGCCAAGTGGTCGGTCACCAGCGGCATCACGGCCGACTTCACGGTCCACACCGACTTCGCGCAGGAAGAGGTGGACGTCCAGCAGGTGAACCTGACCCGCTTCTCGCTGTTCTTTCCGGAGAAGCGGCAGTTCTTCCTCGAGGGCCAGCAGGCGTTCCGCTTCGGCGTGCCCCGCCAGGCCGACCTGGTCTTCACGCGCCGGATCGGGCTCTCGGACGCGGGCACGCCGCTGCCCATCCTGGGCGGCGCCCGCCTGTCGGGACGACAGGGCCGGACGACCGTGGGCGCGATGGTCCTCCAGACCGACGCGGACGCCGCCAGCGCGACGCCATCCCAGAATTTCGCCGTGGTCCGCGTCAAGCGCGACGTCCTCGGTCGCTCGAGCGTCGGCGCGCTCGTCACGAACATCGAGGGCGGCGGCGGGTTCAACCGCGTCGTCGGAGCGGACGCGGCGTTCTACCTGGGACGGCCGTGGCAGATCGAGAGCTGGGGCGCGCTCGTCGACCGGAACGGGGGCGGCCGCGGGCGCGGCGGTGGTTACGGGCGGCTCGCGTACGAGACGGACCGCCATGGCTACGGCTACACGTTCCTCGGACTCGGCGAGTCGTTTGCGCCGGGCGTGGGCTTCGTGCTCCGCCCCGACAGCCTGCAGCACACGGCGACGGCGCGCTGGAGCCCACGGCCCGACGTGCGGCGGATCCGCCAGGTGCACCTCACCGGGACGCTGGGCTACATCACCGACACCGCCGGCGTGCCCGCGACGCGCGACCGGAGCGTGTTGCTGCGCACGGACTTCGAGACCGGAGACGCACTCGAACTCGGGTTCACCGACACCATGGAGAACCTCGTCGAGCCGTTCCGCCTGCGCGGCGACATCATCCTGGCCCCGGCCACCTATCGCTTCGGCGAGTGGATGCTGAAGGCCGACTCGTTCCGGCGCCGCCACCTGCAGCTCGACACGACGGTCACCGCCGGCGGCTTCTTCGACGGCGACCGCCGATCGCTGCAGACGAACTTCACCTGGAAGTTCATGCGCGGCCTGGGCGCGACCGCCGCGTACACCGCGAACTGGGTGCGCCTCCCGGCGGCCGCCTTCACGACCCACGTGGTGTCCAGCCGCGTGCAGTACTCGCCCCGGAACGACCTCGCGTTCCTGACGCTGTTCCAGTACAACCACGACACGCGGCAGGTGTCCTCGAACGTCCGCGTGAACTGGATTCCCAAACCGGGCACGGACGTCTTCCTGGTCTACAACGAGACCGACCGCTCCCGGGGCCAGCTGGCGCCGATCTCCCGCTCGTTGACCCTGAAGGTCAACTACCTGTTCCAGTTCTGATGGCCGGACGCCGCCGGGCCGGCCACGTCCGCAGCGCGACCGCAGCGGCGGCGACCGGCGTGAGGATCGCGAGTTCCCTGACGACCGCCCAGGCGTTGTGCGCCGCGAAGCCGGGCAGCCAGTAGCGGCGCGAGATCGCCGCGAACACGTACGCGTCGGCGAAGTAGAAGGCCGACGACAGCGGCCAGAGCGCCATGACGCCGAGCGGCGGCGTGTCGTCGGACCCGAGCCAGTCGAAGGCGACGTGCGTCAGCCACGCGAGACCGACCGCGAGCGCGAGCCGCCGTTCGCGGCGCCACACCCACACGGCGGCCGCCGCGGCGGCCGCCGCGCCCACGCTGTGCGTCTCCATGTTGTGGCGGCCCCAGAGGAAGTCCACGTCGGGCAGACACGCCGCGACGGCGGCGACGGCGACGGTCGTCGAGGCGAGGAGCGCGGCCGCCGGGTGGCGGCGGGCAAGTTCCCGGGGCGGCGATGCCGGGGCCAGGAGCGCGCCGACGATGGCGCCGCCCAGGGCATGGCCGATCGGGCTGGGCATATCAGCGCCCTAGGTACGCACGCCCTGCGCCGCCGGTCAACCACCGGCATGGCCGGTCTTGCCATCCGTGGCCGGCCCGGTGTTCTGGGGCGAAAGTCCGTCTGTCACGTAAACCACTGATTCATAAGGGTAATCATTCTCAGTGTTCACGTATTTTCGCTTGACTTTCGCTTGGCGCGCCGATAGCATCTGTCTTCGTCGACCGGCGGCCCCGCGCAAGGCGGCCGCCCCTGCCGACGGAGACGACGTATGCCTGTGGACGACCTCAAAGAGCGCCTGAAAGCCGTCGAGATGGCGGTGGGGCAGATCGAGAAGCAGTTCGGCAAGGGCGCCATCATGCGCCTCGGCCAGAAGTCGGGCGTGCAGCCGGCCGAGGCCATCTCCACGGGCTCGATCAGCATCGACTATGCCCTGGGCATCGGCGGCTTCCCGCGCGGCCGTGTGGTGGAAGTGTTCGGCCCCGAGTCGTCGGGCAAGACCACGCTCACGCTGCAGGTCATCGCGGAAGCGCAGCGCGCCGGCGGCATGGCGGCGTTCGTCGACGCCGAGCACGCGCTCGATGCCGAATATGCGAAGAAGCTCGGCGTGGACCTGGACAACCTGCTCGTGTCGCAGCCCGACAACGGCGAACAGGCGCTCGAGATCGTCGAGGTGCTGGTCCGCTCGGGCTCCGTGGACGTCGTGGTCGTGGACTCGGTGGCCGCGCTCGTGCCCCGCGCCGAAATCGAGGGCGAGATGGGCGAATCGCAGGTCGGCCTCCAGGCGCGCCTCATGTCGCAGGCCCTGCGCAAGCTCACGGCCGTCGTGGCGAAGTCGAAGACGTGCCTGGTGTTCATCAACCAGCTGCGCGAGAAGATCGGCGTGATGTTCGGCAGCCCCGAGACGACCACGGGCGGCCGGGCGTTGAAGTTCTACTCGTCGGTCCGCATCGACATCCGCCGTATCGGCGCGATCAAGGATGGCGACGTCGTGGTGGGCGGGCGGACACGCGTCAAGGTCGTGAAGAACAAGATGGCGCCGCCGTTCCGCGAAGCGGAGTTCGACATCATGTACGGTGAGGGCGTGTCGCGCGAGGGCGACCTCATCGACCTGGCGGTCGAGCGGAAGATCATCGACAAGAGCGGCGCCTGGTTCTCGTACAGCGGTGAGCGTCTCGGCCAGGGACGGGAGAACGTCAAGCAGTTCCTCAAGGAGCACACGGACATCCGACGCGCCATCGAAGAGCGCGTGCGGCGGGAACTGGGCCTCGTGCGCGACGCGGAGCCCGCGCCCGTCTAACCGACGGCCCGTGGACACGGCGCTCTTTACGGCCATCAACGGCGCGCACGCGCCATGGCTCGACCAGGTGATGCGTGGCGTCACCTGGCTCGGGTATTTTCCTGGAATCTGGTTCCTGTCCGGCGCCGCGGCCCTGGCCGTGCCGCGCCTCAGGCCCGCGGCGTTGCGGCTGTGCCTCGCCGTCGCGCTCACCTACGGCTTGACCGTGGGCGTCGTGAAGCCGCTCGTGCACCGCGACCGGCCGAATGTCGCCGGCCTCGTGGCCGCGCGCACTGTGGAAGCCGTGCCGTCCACGGATCCGTCGTTCCCGTCGGGGCACGCCGCCACCGCAGTGGCCGGCGCCCTGGCCGGAACCACCCTGCTCCCGGCGCTCCGCGTGCCGCTCTGGGCCCTGGCCACGGCCATGGCCTATTCACGGGTGTACGTCGGCGTGCACTACCCGTCCGACGTCCTCGCGGGCGCGCTCCTTGGCGCGGCGTGCGCGTTCCTCGTCCTCGGTGGGTTTCCCCCGTCGGTCTCGCCGCAGCCCGCCCGTGCGCCCGGCGGCGTCACCTTCAGGCCCTGAGATCACGGATTTTCGTGTGTTATAGTTCGTCTTCTGTGCCGGCTCGTCCGGCGCGGGCCGTGGCCAGGTAGCTCAGTTGGTAGAGCACGTGACTGAAAATCACGGTGTCGGCGGTTCGATCCCGTCCCTGGCCACCAACTCTCCCTTCCCCGTTCAGCACGGCATCCACTCGGTCGGCGTGAGCGTGCGCCGTGCCACTCGACCCGCCGGCCCAAGGCGCGTCCGCGCGAACCTACCAGTGTCCGCTGGCTCCCCCGCCGCCCGAACTGCCGCCGCCGAAGTCGCCTGAGCTGCTCGACCCGGAGTCACTCGAACTGCTGCTCGAACTGCCGGAGGCCTCCACAATCCAGCCTGAGCTCCCCCCGGCGCCCTTGCCAGAGCCGCGGATGGCGCGGCGCCACTTGGGACGCCTGCCCAGGCGATAGCCCCACACGGCGACAGCCACGGCCAGCAGCACCAGCAGCGCCAGCGAAGTCCTGGTCGCCTCGCCCAACGACGCCCCGAACACGCCCCCGACAGCGACGACGAGGCCGAACAGCATCTGCACGACGACGCGGGCCCCGGCGGCCGTACCGAACGCGAACGCGGCCGCGGCCACGAAGGGGCTGGCCACCGCGGCGACGAACCAGGTCTTCCCCGCCTCGGCCGCCGCCGCGTCCAGCGCCGCCCGCTGCTCCGGCGTGAGCGTCTCGTTCCGCCGGACGATGTCGATGATCCGGGCCGTGCCCTCGAGCAGGCCGCGGCGGTAGTCACCCGCAACGAACGGGGGCGTGAAGGTCTCGCGGATCACGGCGCCCGCCAATCCGTCTGGCAGGACGCCTTCGAGCCCGTAGCCCACTTCGATCCGCATCGCCCGCTCCTGGAGTGCCACGAGGATCAGCACGCCGTTGTCGCGGTCGGCCTTGCCGATGCCCCACGCGTTGAAGAGCGCCGTCGCGTACTCCTCCACGGTCTGGCCGCCCAGGGTGCGCATCGTCACGACGGCCACCTCCGCCGAGGTCGCACGTTCCAGGTCGGCGAGTTGAGCGTCGAGCGCCGTGCGCTGCCCGGCGTCGAGCACGCCCGCGAAGTCGTTCACCTTGCCGACGTGGTCGGGCAGCTCCTGGGCGTGAACCGGAGCGGTCAGCACGCCGACGAGCAGCGCGAGCAACACGAGGCGATTCGGCATCGCGCGATCCTATGCTGAGCTGGCGTCTGGCGCGCGCCGACGCGAGCGTTCTCACACCGGCGGTGAGCGTGCGGGCGTTCGCATCCGACCGGTTCGTGCCGTCCCGCGCGGGAACAGCCGACCGCCGGTGGCGCCGCTGGGGCGCCGCGCTCACTCACCGTCCTCGCCATGGACGACGGGCGGCCACGGCGCGCGTCGGGACCCCGGGGGCCGCCGTCTCGTCCGTGGTAAGGTGACAGGCGCGCTCACAGGTCCGGCCATGCTGTCGCACCGCTGGCTCGTCGTCGCCCTCTTCGCCACCACCGTGGCGGCGGCACCGGCCTCCACCGAGGCCCGGCAGAATGCCCCGAAACTCAGCAAGACGCAGCGCCAGACGCTCGAGGCCCTGGTTGAAGCCGTCGACCACGCCTCGCCCGACACCGTGGCCCAGGCCACCTGGCAGCACCACGTGCTGCGCGTCTCCGACGGCGCTCATTACGTCGCGCTCCGGGCGATCGTGCCGGGTGTGGCGGCGCCGCCCGGCACCGTGGCCACCTACGTCCGCCTGGTCCCCGCCGGGCGCGGTGCGCCGTCCGTGCCCCCCCGCTCCGCCGTACGCGACTGGCTGGCGGGCCTCCGCGGCGACCCGTTGCCCATGCAGGCGGGACGCGCGGTGAGCGTGCCCCAGGGAGAGATGCCCGTCGGCGGCGCCGCGGTGTCGACCCGGCGGGCCGGCGACGCCACGGCCGCCATGGAAGCCGCCTCCGCGCTGCGGCTGATGGACCTGCAGCGGGAGCGGGAGGCGCGCGAGCGTGCCGCGCGCGACGCCGAGCGCCAGGCCGCGCTCGAGAACGCCGAGCGCACGCCCACCGAGATGCTGCCGTTCGAGGACTTCGAGTTCGAGATGCGCCCGTCGGCGCTGGAGGACGGCGGGAGCGAGATCCAGCGCGGCATCACGGCGGGTCCGGGCCGCTTCGACGTGTACGTGGCCTGGGCGACGGGCCAGGGAAAGTCGACGGCCGTGCACGTGATCCGCCACGCACTGGACCTGCCGCCCGCATCCGCCGACTTCGCCCTGAGCGATCTGATCGTGGCCGAGCAGGTCGTGTCCAGGGCGGCTCCGTTCGCGCCCACCGAGCAGGGCCGTCATCCCTACGCGATCGGCGCGCTGGACGTCACACCCGCGGCCGGCAACACGCTCAGCGCCGACGGTACGCTCGGACTCGTCTTCCAGGTGATCAACCCGGCGGGCACGTCCAGCGGAAAGCCGTCGGTGGACGTCGGCTTCGAGGTGTCGCGGCTGGCGGAAGGCGGCCGCTCGACGGCCTTCGGGTCGCTCATGACCCAGCACTACGACGGCGACAACCTTCCCTCGGACTTCGATGTCGCCAAGGGGCATCCCCTCTTCGGCGCCGTGCGGGCCCCCCTGACGACGTTTCCGCGCGGACGCTACAAGGTGGTCGTGACGGCCGTGGATCGGTTGGCCGGCCGCCGCGCGATCGGCGAGACGACCTTCGAGGTGCGGGGCACCGCCGACAGCCTGCTGCGCGAGGCCCCAGGGCCCGGCCAGGCGTTCCAGCGAGACCGCGTCCTCACCGCCGCCACGCGGGCGGCGCTTCGCGCCGTTCTGACACCGCCGGCGCCGTCGGAGGGCCTGGCACGGGCACTGGCCGCCCTGGAGGCCGGACAGTACGCGGCCCTCCTCCGCGTGGGCACCGTCGAACCCCTCGAGCAGCCTGCGGTCCAGGCCCTGCTCGCGATCGGGCTCTTCGGGCTCGGCGATTCGCCCCGCGCCGTCATCGCGCAGGTCACCCAGGCGGCCAACCGCGGCGCGCCGGCCGCCGCCGTCGGCCTCGTGCAGGGTGCCGCCCACGCCGCGGCCGGCGACGACCGATCGGCCGTCACGGCGCTGCTTGCCGCGCGGGACGCCGGACTGGACGAGGCGTCGGTCGCGCCGCTCCTCATCCGGGCCTATCTGCGGATCGGCGACGTGGCCCGTGCCGCGGCGATGGCGACGGCGACGCTCGACGCGCAGCCTGACAACCTGGCCGCGCGCCAGGCCCTGGCGGCCACGCTCGTCGCCACACGGCGGCCGGGCGAGGCGCTGCGCGTGATCGACACCGCCCCGGGCGGCGCCCCCGACGATCCGGAGACGCGGTTCCTGGCGCTGCACGCGCTCTTCGCGGGGTGGGTGGTGAAGGACCCGGCGCTCACGTCGGGACCGATGCGCGAGCGCTTCGCCACGAGCGGCGCCCGCTACGTGGCCGACGGGCTGGAACGTGCCGATCTGGTGCGGGCGTGGCTCGCGGTGTCCTCGGGCGAGGGGCGGCGGTAGGGGCGCCGGCCGCTACTTCTTCTTCGCCGGCTTGAGCGGCGGCGGCTGCGGCGGTTCGCCGGGCGTCTTCAGCGAGTACGCGCGCCGCGACGCCACGGTCAGATCGGGCCGCGCGACCTTCACGTCGATCCGCCGGACCCGCCGCAGCGGATCGGGATTCGTGGAGGAGTAGCCGATCACGTAGTAATCGCTGGTCTCGGCGTCGATGCGCTTCAGTTCGGTCGGGAAATCGTTCACGTTCACGACGGCGAACCCGCCCGTCTGCTCCGCCATGAACCGGAGCGTGCTCTGGGTCTTCTGCAGGAACGTCCGCCACTCGCTCTGATCGATGTACTGGCCGGCGTCCACGACGCCCTGCAAGCCGCGGGGGTCGATCGTGTAGATGCTGACATTCGCGCGGTTGGCCGAGAGGACGAGCTCGCGCATGTACCCGTACAGGTCGATATCGGCGTTGGCCTTGGGCAGCCGGAAGTACGGGTTGTCCTCGCGGTCTTCGGTCAGGAACCGCAGGGGGTCCGAGAAGCGGCCGCCCATGATCCGGTCGCTCGAACTGCGCCCCGCGGCGAACGGATCGAAGTCGTAGCCGGTGCTGATGTAGAGGAAGGCCTTCCGCTTGTTGGGGATCCGCTCGAGGTCCGCCATCAGATCGTAGGCGGTGTAGAAGGCCATCTGGGCGCGGTTGCGGACGTCGGCCGGTCCCTGCGAGGTCTCGAGCTGCGTGGTGAAGATGTCGGCCGCGGTCAGCCCGCTGCCGCGGATGCGCGCCGCGGACGCCGTGATCAGCTTCCGGTCGTAGGTCAGGCCCGTGGCGATGGCCGACGGGCCACTCGACACCATGGCCACCAGGTCGCCGTCGTGCACCAGGTTCGTGAAGATGTCGTCGATGAGCCGCCGGACGTGCGGGGTGTACAGCGCCTCGAAGTGGACGTCGTCCACGAAGATCACCAGCACCCGTCCCGCGACGTCCTCGACCATGCGACGGGTCGCAGGCAGGACGATGCCTTCGGGGACGGCCTGCGGCGCCTGGTCAGCCAGCAGGTTGAACGTGCGGCCGCCGTGCACGAGGGAGAACGACGTGACGGTCTGCGGCACGCCGTCCTCGAGCACCTCGAAGTCGTCCTTGGTCAGGTCCGACACGAACCGGCCGTCCTTGTCCCGCACGATGACGTCGGTGCTCACGCCCGACACGCCGCTGCGGAAGGTGGGTTGCGCCGGCGGCGCGGCCGGTTGCTGCGCGGCCAGCCCACGCAGGCTCCACCCGGCCAGGACGGCGATGAGGGCCGCGGCAATCGTCGCGCTGCGCGTCATCGGCCAATTATAGCGGCGGCCTGTGGAATACTCTGGGCATGGTCCGGGACGTGACGGCCCCGTCCTTCCCCGCCCGCCGGCGCTTCCTCCGGACCGCCGGCGCCGCGGCCGGCCTGATGCTCCCCGCGCGGGCCTGGGCGTCGCTGCTGGCCCAAGCCGACTGCGTCGAGCCGCCGGGCGGCGAGCTCATCCGGACGCTGCCGCTGTACGGTCCAGGTGCGCAGGAGGCGCCGCTCGGCACGATGGTCGGCGGACAGGGGCTGGACGCACGGCTCTTCACCGACCTGTCGGCACTCGATGCCGGCCGGATGGTGACGCCGACGCACGACGTCTTCGTGCGGACGGCCGCGCCGCCCGGGTTGTCCACGGACGCCGCCGGCTGGCGTCTGTCGCTCGGCCATTCGGCCGCCGCGTCCGCGGGGCCCACCGCCGCGGGTATCGCCGAAAGGGCCTCCGCGATGGGCGCGCATCTCATCGAATGCGCCGGCAACAGCAACCCGCAGAACTTTGGACTGATGAGCGCCGTCGACTGGCACGGCCTGCCTCTGACCGCGGTCCTCCAATCGGTGCGCCCACCCAAGGACGCCTGGGCCGTGCTCGTGTCGGGCGTGGATCATCCCGGCCAGCAATCCGCGCGATCGCAGCCGGGCGCCAGCTGGATCTTCCCGCTCGACACGCTCGAGTCGCTCGGCCCGTTCCTGGCCGTGGCCATGAACGGCGAGCCGTTGACGGCGCACCACGGCGCCCCGGTCCGCCTCGTCGTGC
This sequence comes from Vicinamibacterales bacterium, assembly GCA_041394705.1. GTDB lineage: Bacteria > Acidobacteriota > Vicinamibacteria > Vicinamibacterales > UBA2999 > CADEFD01. Next base: position 60,144 of record JAWKHS010000023.1, on the reverse strand, counting down.
CCGGATGGTACGGCTGCTCGTGGATCAAATGGGTGAATGAGATCCGCTGGGTACCACGGGATGCGCCGGCCACGTCGCAGATGCTGGAGTTCGCCGGGCGGACGCACCAGGACGGCCGTCCCGCCCTGGCCCGTGATTTCCTGCCCCCGGAGATCGACACCGCCGCGATGCCGATCCGCGTGGAGCAGCGCCGCGTGGACGGCCGCCTCGAGTACCGCATCGTCGGAATCGTCTGGGGTGGTCACGCGCCCGTCGATCGCCTGGTCATCCGCTTCGGCCCTCGCGACGCCGGGACGCCCGTGCGCGTCTGTTCGACCACCGCCCGCACGTGGACGCTCTGGACCCACCGCTGGCGGCCGTCCGAGCCCGGCTACTACGACATCAGCCTCAAGGTGGCGGATCCCGCCGTGCGGACCCGGCGGCTCGACCTGTCGTTCTACATCCGGCGCGTGCGGATCGACGCGGTGTAGCGCGCGCATCGGCGCGCGTCGACCGTCGCCCATGACCTGGCCCGACTCGGGCGGCCTCGGCACGGCGAACCCCGCGCCCTTGCGGCCGCGTGAACGGGCATGCCGGCGGCCGACGCCGCGTTCCCAGGCTAAGGACGCCGCCTTCCCAGGCGGCCGACGCCGCGTTCCCGAGCGGCCGGCGGCGCGTCTTCTAGCGCCCGAGGGCCGCGCGGGCCTCGGCCAGTTCCGGCAGGCCCGAATCGGCATTGGCCCAATTGGCCAGGAACTGCTCGTACGCCTGGCGGCTCTTCGCCGTCTCGCCGGCGCGCGCCGCCGCCCGAGCCAGGCCGAGCACGGCTCGTGAGCGGTTGGGTGTCCGCGCGAGCGTCTTCTCGAACCACGTCGCGGCGTCGCGCGGACGATCGAACTGCAGGAGGAGCTCGCCGTACAACTCGTCGGCGCCCTTCACGGGGTAGGGGCGGCCGATCGGCTTGGGCATCTGCGCCTGCAGCCGATTGGCCTCGTCCATCTTCGAGAAGGCGACGGCGGGTGTGCCGTCCATCGCGGCGGCCAGCGCCTCGATCTCGAGGACCATGATCGCGGCCTGCTCGCGCAGGCCGGGATCCATGTCGGGACCGGCCGCCTTGACCAGTTCCTGATAGGCCGCCCGCGCCCGCGGCGGATCGTTCAGCCTGAGCGCGCTGACGCCGAGCACGAAGAGCTCGTCGACGTTGTCGAACGTGCTCTGCCCCGCCATCAGGTCCCAGCGTTCGGACTCGAGCACCAGGCGCGCCTGCATCGAGCCCTTGTCGTTCCTGAGCGCGGCCGGACCGGCTCCCCGACCGATTTCGCTGTCGCCGTAGTGGTGGCCCCCGATGACGTCGTTGGCGCCGACGATGGCGAGCGCGCGGTCCACCTCCGCGGCCACCTGCCGCGCGCGTTCGAACTGCCCGAGCTGCGTCAACTCGTACTGCCACCACACCAGGCTGTGGAAGTCGTGCGTCGTGACCGGCTGCCCCCGGCGCGCGCTCCAGGCCACCGACGCCCGCCACGAAGCTTCGTCGCTCGAGGCGGCGTCGAGCCAGAACCCCAGCTGGACGAAGAAGTGCGCGGGCATGTGGAGGGCATGGCTGGAGGCCGGCGCGATCTTGGCGTAGGCCCGGGCGGCGGCGAGCCCTCGCGGGGCCAGCGCGCCGTGATCGTAGGCGTGCAGGATCAGGTGCGCGGCGCCGGGGTGCCTCGGGTTCCGCCGGAAGACGTCCTCCACGATGCGCCCGGCCTGTTCGCGGATCGGCAGCGAGGCGTCGCCGCGGGGCATCGTCGCCAGGAGCGCCAGCGCGTAGAACACCTGGACCTCGTCGTCATCCGGATGGGCCTTGGCCAGCGTCGCCATCGCGCCGGCGTAGGCTCGCGCGCGCGCCGCGGTGTCGCCGGGGCCCCACAGGGCGTCGGCCGCGCGCAGGAAACCCTTTTCCCGCTCGGTCGGCGCCAGCGCCAGCCGTGCCTCCGGTGTGGCCGCGAGCCTCGCCAGGACGGCGCGGCCCTTCTCCGGCTCCTCTCCGAACCACAACGGCTGGCTGTAGGCCAGCGCTTCGCCCCAGTAGGCCATGGCGAACCGGGGGTCCTTGGCCTGGGCGGCCCGGAACGCCTCGATCGCATCGTCGTACCCGAAGTTGTGGAGCCAGGCCACGCCGCGCAGAAAATCGGCCTGCGCCTCAGGCGCGCCACTCGTCGGGAACGAGATGGCCCCGAGATCGCCAGCGGGCTCGATGGTGTCGGTGACGGGCCGCGGCGTCTGCTCCGCCGGTGGCGCGGACGGCGTCCCGCGGCACCCCGCCAGCGCCGCGACCGCGAGCACGGACAGGACCGCGTGTCGACCGATCATCGCGTCCGATCGTACCGCGCGCCGCGCGCGCGCGGCAACCGCACCCGTGTTCCGGGGGCGCCAGGCCAGCCGATGGTGCGCGCCGGAGCGTCAGTACGTGCGAAGGGCGGCACCCGTGAGCGCCGCCCTTCCTCATCATCAGCCCGGGACTCGAGCCCCGGGACCCGAGCCCCGGCTCGCTAGAAGCTCATGCGGAACATGATCTGCGTGAGGCGCATGAAGCCGCGCTGCGAGTTGATGCGGCCGAAGGCCGACGACCCGAACGTGGTGGTCGGCCCGACCGTCTTCACCGTGTTGGTGATGTTCAGGACCTCGATGCGCAGCTGGCCCTTGGCCGAGCCCCCCATCTTGACGTCCTTGGTCGCCACGAAGTCCCAGTTGTTCCGGTGCGGGGTGCGCACCGAATCGATCACGCGCGGGTTGGTGCCGAGCGTGAACAGGCCGGGGTTCGAGAAGGCGGCACTGTCGAGCCAGACGCCTGGGCTGGCGCCCGGGTAGAACAGCCGATCCTCGCGGTTGCCGGAGGTGGCCGCATCGGAGCCGGTGGCGTTCGGACGCTGCACGCGGAAGAACGCCTGCGACAGGCCGTTCGAGTTGTTCGAGACCGAGATCGGGAACCCGCTCTCGAACGCGATGATCGACGACATCGTCCAGTTGCCGAGGATGTACTTGCCGATGCCGTCGTTCATCCAGCGCTTGCCCTCGCCGAACGGCAGTTCGACGATGGGCGACAGCACGAGCTTGTGCGGCACGTCCAGCAGGCTGATGGTGTACTCCGCGTCCAGGTCGTACGCGTTCTGCGCGTTGCCGTTGGTCGCCGAGTAGGAGTTGGTCTCGCCGAACTGGTTGTCCTTCAGCCGCGAGTAGGTGTAGTTGATGCGGCCGCCCCAGCCGTTGCTGACGCGCTTCTCGAACTTGAAGATGGCCGCGTGGTACTGGTTCCGGCCGCCCGTGTTCTGCCGCATGATGATGTCGCCGAACTGCGGGAACGGCCGCAGGCTCTGCGCGCGGGTGATCGTCGGGCTCGTCACCGCGAAGCCCTGGCCCGCCGGCAGGCCGAAGAACGGGTTCGGCACCTGATCGTTCAGCGCCGTGCCGAGCGCAAGCGCGCTGACCGGGAGCTGGTTGATGTTCAGGGTGCCGTCGTTCGAGCCGCCGAGGCCGAGGTCACGGCCGGTCGCGCCCGAGTACTCGAAGCCGATCGCGACGTTGCCCGGCAGCTCGCGGTTGATGTCGAACGAGTACTGCTGGACGTAGGGCGACCGCTTGTCCTGGTCGATGAACTCGATGCCGCCGGTGCTGCCGACGCCCTCGAGCGCGCCGAGCGTGTTGCCGCGCGGTTGGGTCACGCCGCCCGGGAACGGGTTGGTCAGGTTCGTCGTGGGGATGTACTGCCCCTGCGACATGAACGTGTTCTGGCTGTAGCCGGTCTGGCCGTAGTTGGTCGAGCTGATGCCCTGGTAGTTCCAGGGGGCCCAGTACACGCCGTAGCCGGTCCGGATGACCGTCTTCGGGTTGATCGAGTAGACCACGCCGACGCGCGGCGAGACCTTCACGGCGCGGGGGTTGCCCTGGTAGGTGTTGGCGCCGTTCTGGCCGGCGTAGACGAGACCGCCGCGCACGGGGCTGCCGTTGACGACCACGTTGCCGAGGGCGCCGCCGGGGTTCAGGGTGCGGTCGAAGGCCACCGTGAAGCGGTTGTCCTCTTCCATGAGTCCCGACTCGTGCTCGAGGCGGATGCCTCCGTTCACGGTCAGCTTCGGACCCACGCGGAAGTCATCCTGCAGGTAGCCGCCGAAGTAGCGCACGAAGTAGTTGGCCGGCTCGGAGACGAAGATGCGGCTCAGGTTGCCCGGGTCACCCGAGGGGTAGCCGAGGAGCATGGTGGCGAGGGCGTTGCCCGAGGGCGAGGCGCCGTTGACGCCGTTGGCGTTCGGGTTCAGCGACGTGTACCGGCGGTCGAAGTTGAACACGCCGGCGCCGCCCGAGAACGACTGGGTGTCGGTGCCGATGGTGCGGTAGTCCGCGCCGGCCTTCAGCGTGTGGCGGCCGAGGAGCTTCGACGCCGTGGCGTTGGCGCTCCAGGAGTACCAGTTGATGTCCACCGGGTCGATCGCGCCGAGCTGGTAGTAGTCGGTGATGTTGACGACCGGGAACTTCTTGGTCTGGATGGCGCTGGCGAAGGCCGAGTTGAAGCCCAGGTCGGCGGGGTCGAAGTCGATCGACAGGGTGTTGTTGTCGATGAACTTCGTGATGCCGTAGCGCAGGGTGACGACCGTGTTGCTCGACGGCAGCCAGGTGTTGTTCAGCGACAGCACGTGGACGCGGCGGCGCAGGATGTAGTCGCCGTTGTCGATGAACCGGTTCGGGCCGTTCAGGCCGGGCTCGAGGTAGTTCGCGCACGGCTCGTCCGTCTTGTTGTAGAGGTAGAAGCCCGTCAGCGAGATCTTGTCGCTGAAACGGTGGTCCACCTTGCCCGTGTACATCTGCGCGCGGTCGTTGATCTCGGCCGTGCTGAAGAAGTTGTCCTGGCCGTTCGAGACGTCGTTGGTCGGGTTCTTCAGATAGCTCAGCATCTTCGTCGCGACCGGGTTCAGGCGGTTCGCCGGGACGATGTTCCCCGGGAACGGCGTGCGGCCGTTGCCGTTGGCGTCGCCCGTGAGCGGGTCGTAGATCACCACGAGGTTGCCGTTGCTGTCGAACGACTGCGAGAAGTCGCCGGCCTTCTCACGCGCGGTCGGCAGGCGGAGCGAGCCGTTGCGCGTCGTGTTCGACCCGTAGCCCTCGCCCGCCACCCAGAAGAAGGTGCGGTTCTTCAGGATGGGGCCGCCGAAGCCGCCGCCGCCGAGGTGGAAGTAGGTGTCGGGCAGCGGCACGCCCGCCTTCTCCGAGAAGAAGTTGTTGGCCATGCCCCACCGCGGGCGGTTCTGGTAGAAGCCGCTGCCGCGCCAGGAGTTCGTGCCCGAGCGGGTCGCCACGTTGAACGTGCCGCCGCCGGTCCGGCCGGTCTCGGCGTCGTAGTTGTGCACCTGCACGGCGACGTCGTCGAGGGCCTCGATCGTGGGGTTGGCGGAGGCGCGGTTGCGGAGGTCGGTCACCGGCACGCCGTCGATCAGGTAGTTGTTGCCGCGGCGGGTGCCGCCGCCGAGCGACAGCAGCGACGCGTTCGTCTGGTCCTGCTGGCGGTTGAACTGCGGGTCACCGGAGGCGACGACGGTGGGCAGCGTGACGGCGAAGAGGAACGCGGAGCGGCCGCCGCTCGGCAGGGCCGCCATCTGCTCGGTGCTGATGACGCCGCCGCCCGTGGCGTTCGACGTGTCGATGACCGGCGCGGCGCCCGTGACGGTGATGGTTTCCTGCAGCGCACCGACCTCGAGGGTGACGTCGAGGGTGATGAACTGCTGGGCCGCCACGCGGACACCGGTGTTCTCGTACGTCTTGAAGCCCGTGAGCGTGGCCTTGATCGTGTAGAGGCCCGGGGGCACGGCCGCGAAGTTGTATTCGCCGGACTCGTTCGAGACCGCCTCGCGGGCCTGTCCCGTCGCCTCGTTGATCAGTTGCACCGTCACACCGGGGATGACGCCATTCGCGTCCTTCACCGCCCCTCGCACGCCGCCCGTAAACGTCTGGGCTGCCGCGAGGCTTCCAGTCACCGCCACGATCGTGGCGACGACCAGCAGTTGCCGCAGGCTCTTCATGGTCACCTCTTCGTTAGTAGTCCCGACCCTCCGCGCCTCCTCAAGGCGCACCGCGCGGGGGTGTCTTCGCAGGACGTCCCGCGGCTGGATCCACCGTCCGTGCCAAGCGGGTGGAGGGAGCGCGACAGGCTGACCGGCGCGAAAACGGGCACGATAGTAGGGTGTAAACCATGCGAAGTGCAAGTGTTTGGATGACACCAGAAATGGTTTATCCAAGATTGCCTATTTGAATCCAAAAACACGGACACACTACCGTCTTTCATGTGAATGAAAGAGGGGTGTTAAGGCCATTCTTTTGAGGCAATTACAGACGCATGCGTAGCGATGCTGCCGGTCGGCGCACGGGCTCGTACATGCGAAAGGCGGCACCCGTGGGTGCCGCCTTTCGGGCCGTTCGAAGCTCCGGGACCCGTCGAGGGTCCCGGCGCCGGTCGCTAGAACGACATGCGGAACATGATCTGCGTCAGGCGCATGAAGCCCCGCTGGGAGGTGACGCGGCCGAAGGACGAGGAGCCGAACACCGAGTTCGGTCCGCGCGTCTTCACCGTGTTGGTCACGTTCAGCACCTCGATCCGCAACTGCCCACGGGCGTTGCCACCCAGGTGCACGTCCTTGCTGGCGACGAAGTCCCAGTTGTTGCGGTGCGGGGTCCGGGCGTTGTCCAACGTCCGCGGGGCGGTGCCCAGCACGAACGAGCCCGGGTTCGCGAACGCCGCGCTGTCGAGCCACACGCCGGGGTTGCCGTTGAAGAAGAACCGATCCTCACGGCTGCCGGACGTCTCGGGATCCCCGACGAGATTCGGACGCTGCACCCGGAAGAACGCGCTCGAGAGGTTGTTCGAGTTGTTCGACACCGAGATCGGGAACCCGCTCTCGAAGGCGACGATCGACGACAGCGTCCAGCCGCCCAGCACGTGCTTGGCGAAGCCATCCGTGGCCCACCGCTTCCCTTCGCCGAACGGCAGCTCGACCACCGGCGAGATCACCAGCTTGTGCGGCACGTCCAGCAGGCTGATGGCGTACTCGGCATCCAGGTCATACGCGTTCTGGGCGTTGCCGTTGGTGTCGGAGTAGGCGTTGGTCTCGCCGAACTGGTTGTCCTTGAGACGGCTCCAGGTGTAGTTGATGCGCCCGCCCCAGCCGTTGCTGATGCGCTTCTCGAACTTGAAGATCGCCGCGTGGTACTGGTTCCTGCCGCCCGTGTTCTGGCGCATCAGGATGTTGCCGAACTGGGGGAACGGCCGCAGCAGCTGCGCGCGCGCGATGGTCGGGCTCGTCACCGCGAAGCCCTGCCCCGCGGGATTGCCGAAGAAGGGGTTGGGCACGCGGTCGTTCAGGGCCGACCCGAGCGAGAGGTAGCTCGGATCGAGCTGGTTGATGTTCAGCACGCCGTCGTTCGAGCCGCCGAGGCCCAGGTTCCGGCCCGTCGCGCCCGAGTACTCGAACCCGACCGCGATGTTGCCCGGCAGCTCGCGGTTGATGTCGAACGAGTACTGCTGGACGTACGGGGCCTTCTTGTCCTGATCGATGAACTCGATGCCGCCGGGGTTGCCCACGCCTTCGAGCGCGCCGAGCGAGTTGCCGCGGGGCTGGGTGACGCCGCCAGGGAACGGGTTGGTCAGGGTCGTGGTCGGGAAGTACTGCCCCTGGGTCATGAACGTGTCCTGGCTGTACCCGACCTGGCCGTAGTTGGTCGCGCCCACGAACTGGTAGTTCCAGGGCGCGTAGTACACGCCGTAGCCGGTGCGGACGACGGTCTTCGGATTGATCGAGTAGACCAGGCCGAGGCGAGGCGACACCTTCAGCGCCGGCTGGTCGCCCTGCTGGGTCGGCGCGCCATTCACGCCGGCGTAGACCAGGCCGCCGCGGACGGGGTTGCCATTCACGATCGTGCTGCCCAGGACGCCGCCGGGGTCGAGCGTGCGGTCGAAGGCCACCGTGAAGCGGTTCTCCTCCTCACGCAGCCCGTCTTCGTGCTCGACCCGGATGCCGCCGTTGATGGTCAGCTTCGGACCGACGCGGAAGTCGTCCTGGAGGTAGGCGCCGTAGTAGCGGGTGAAGTAGTTCGCGGGCTCCGAGACGAGGATGCGGCTCAGGTTGCCCGGGTCGCCCGACGGATAGCCGAGCAGCATGCTCGCCAGGTCGTTGCCCGACGGGTTGGCGCCGCGCACGCCGTTGGTGTTCGGGTTGGCCGAGGTGTAGCGGCTGTCGAAGTTGAAGTTGCCGGCGCCGCCCGAGAACGACTGGGTGTCGATGCCGATGGTGCGGTAGTCCACACCGGCCTTGACGGTGTGGCGGCCGAGCAGCTTCGACGCCGTGGCGTTGGCGCTCCACGAGTAGAGGTTGCGATTGGACGGGTCGATCGCGCCCAGGTCGTAGTAGTCGTCGAACAGGATGTTCGGGAACTTCTTCGTCTGGATGGCGTTGCTGAAGGCGCTGTTGAAGCCCAGCGTCGCCGGATCGAAGTCGATCGAGAGCGTGTCGTCGTCGTGGAACTGCGTCAGGCCGTACCGCAGGGTGACGACCGTGTTGCTCGACGGCAGCCAGGTGTTGTTCAGCGCCAGGACGTGGACGCGCCGGCGCAGGATGTAGTCGCCGCTGTCGATGAACCGGTTGGGTCCGTTCAGGCCGGGCTCGAGGTAGTTCGCGCAAGGCTCGTCCGTCTTGTTGTACAGGTAGAAGCCCGACAGCGAGACCTTGTCGCTGAAGCGATGATCGAGCTTGCCGGTGTACATCTGCGCGCGGTCGATGATCTCGGCCGTGGCCGGAAAGTTCGACAGGCCGTTGCTGACGTCGGTCGTGGGGTCCTTGAGGTAGCTCAGGATCGCCCGCGAGACGGGGTTGATGCGGTTGGCCGGGATGATGTTGCCCGGGAACGGCGTGCGGCCGTTGCCGTTGGCGTCGCCCGTGAGCGGGTCGTAGATGACGACGAGGTTGCCGTTGGCGTCGGTCGTCTGCGAGAAGTCGCCGGTCTTCTCACGGGCCGTCGGCAGCCGCAGGTTGTTGCCACGCGTCGAGTTCGACCCGTAGCCCTCGCCCGCCACCCAGAAGAAGGTGCGGTTCCTCAGGATGGGGCCGCCGAAGCCGCCGCCACCGAGGTGGTAGTAGGTGTTCGGCAGGGGCACGCCGTTCTTCTCGGAGAAGTAGTTGTTGGCCGAGCCCCAGCGGGGACGGTTCTGGTAGAAGACGCTGCCGCGCCAGTTGTTCGTGCCCGAGCGGGTCGCCACGTTGAAGGTACCGCCGCCGGTGCGGCCGGTCTCGGCGTCGTAGTTGTGCACCTGCACGGCGACGTCGTCGAGCGCCTCGATCGTGGGGTTGGCGGAGGCGCGGTTCCGGATGTCGGTCACCGGCACGCCATCGATCAGGTAGTTGTTGCCGCGGCGGGTGCCGCCGCCGAGCGACAGCAGCGACGCGTTGGTCTGGTCCTGCTGGCGGTTGAACTGCGGGTCGCCCGACGCGACGACCGTCGGCAGCGTCACGGCGAAGAGGAACGCCGACCGCCCGCCGCTCGGCAGGGCCGCCATCTGCTCGGTGCTGATGACGCCGCCGCCCGTCGCATTCGACGTGTCGATGACGGGCGCGGCCCCGGTGACGGTGATTGTCTCCTGCAGTTCACCGACCTCGAGGGTGACATCGAGCGTGATGAACTGCTGCGCCGCCACGCGGACGCCGGTGTTCTCGTAGGTCTTGAAGCCGGTCAGCGTCGCCTTGATCGTGTACAGGCCCGGCGGCACGGCCGCGAAGTTGTACTCGCCCGACTCGTTCGAGACCGCTTCGCGGGCCTGTCCCGTTTCCTCGTTGACCAACTGTACGGTCACGCCGGGGATGACGCCGTTCGCGTCCTTCACCGCGCCTCTCACGCCGCCCGTGAACGTCTGGGCGGTGGAGACGCCGGAGCTTGCGGCTATCACCGCAGCGACGATCAACGCTGTCCGAAACATCTGCATGGTCACCTCGTTCGGCCACGTGACGAGAAGCCGCGACGCCGGGGAGCGGCGAGGCGGTCACATCCAGGAGACATGTGGATGCAGCCCGTGACGCGCCGGGGGATGCTACGGCGGATTTCGCGGTCTGACAAGCCGAAAGTTGACGCTAACGCCTTATCGATCAGCCACTTACGGGAAGACACTGTATGCGAGACCACGGTAAGGCAGTAGTCGGAGCCAGGCAAGAACACCATACAAAGCCATGACGATGCCTTATCGACGCCATTTACAGAGCGCGGCAGCCGCGGCGCGGCCGGGGCGCTGCCGGAAATTCCCGTTTGCCGGCGAGGGCCGACGCCCGCGACGGGGCCCGGTCGCGACGCCGCCCGCCCCAACGCCGGCTATCCGGTCAGGACAGGATGCGCCAGACCGGTTCTGGCGTCGCGGTCCGGTGGCGCCGCGGGCTCAGTGGAGGGCGACCGCAGCGGGCGCGGGGCGGCGCGACGCGTCCACCAGGACGACCGCGAGGGCGCACGGCCACACGACGAGTTGCGCGATCTGGACCGGTTCGAACGCGAGCACGCGGCCCGGCACCCAGGCCAGGAGCCCCATTGCCGCGAATGCCGCCAGCGCCGGCCCCACCGCGCGCGCGCGCAGGGCCGCGATCGCCAGCGGCACGAGGACGAAGGCGAGCATCACGTCGTCGTACGACTTGTGGTACGTCCACAGCCGGCCCCACACCGCGGCCACCGCGAAGGTGGCGGGCAGGGATGGCCTCACGGTCCACATCAGGATCAGACCCGGCACCGTGACCACGACCGCCGCCGCCGGGTTGAGGAGCGCGTCGGGAACACCGAGCGGCCCCAGGATCTCGACCAGGCCGAAGGTGCCCTCGCTGGCGTAGCCGCCGGCCGCCCTGGCCAGTTGCCCGAGCATGCGCCAGGGCGTCGCGCCGGTGATGGCCCACGTGGCCGCGCTCGCCGCCACGCCGTAGCCGGCGGCGACCGCGCTCGCGCGGTACCGGCCGCTGACCAGCAGGGCGATGGCAAACGGGGCCGACACGGTGGGCTTGATGAGCGCGAACGCCACGAGCGCGCCCGTCCACAGCGGATGCGTCCGCTCGTCGCACCAGAGGGCGCCGGCGAGCAGCGCGGTCACGACGATGCCGACCTGCCCCACCTCCGTGGCCGTCACCGAACCGCCGAACGCCGCCACGGCCCCGGCCACGAGCCACCGGGCGTCCGGCGGCAGGCCGCGGGCCTCGCGGTAGGCCCACCACATGAGGAACAGCAGAGCACCGAGGTTCAGCAGCGCGAAGTAGGCGCGCACCGCCGGCCAGGGCGGCCACGTCAGCAGGACCCCGGTCGGATAGCCCCAGGGGGGCTGGCTGCCGGTGGACACGTCGAACGGATTCTGCCCGCCGGTGAAGAGCGCCTGCTCGTGGTCCCGGTTGAACAGGTCCACCGCCGACCCGGGATCCGTGCCCCACACGAGATCGTGGTTGCCCTTCGACTGATAGACCAGGGTCAGCAGCAGCAGGCCGGCGGCGCCGGCCCGCACGAGGGCGCGCGGCAGCGGCATCAGGCGCCGGTCCGGGTCGAGGCCCCGGGCGGGGCTCCCGGGACGCCCGGGCGGACCGCGGCGGCGATCGCCATCTCGCGCACGAGCCTCGTCACCTGGTGCTCGAGGCGCTTGTAGCGCAGGTACTGCTGGTAGTGCGCCCACAGGAACAGGGACAGGAGCGCGTAGATGACCAGGTCCACGCCCCGGCCGATGCCCACCAGGCGCGCGGCCCGCGTCGAGAGTTCGGGATCCACCACCACCACGACGGCCGCGATCCACAGGGCCGCGAACACGAGCGACGCGATGTGGTGCGCGCGGGCGAAGCGGCGGAGGGCCACCAACGCCTGCAGCGCGAACACGGTCGTGAAGACGATCTGGAACACGGTCACGAGTTGATCTTCCCGAACATGTATTGGAAGAGCACGCTCACGGAGTTCGACAGCCGCTGGCCCTTCGCCAGCGTCTCCTCGCTGTAGCGGATGGACACCGGCACTTCGACGAACGCCAGCCGCGCGCGCAGGATCTGGTCGTAGATCTCGGACGCGTGCGCCATGCGGTCCTGCTTGAGGTCGATGGCCAGGGCCGCCTTGCGGGAGAGCGCGCGGTAGCCGTTGTGCGTGTCGCCGACGCGGACGCCGGAAGTGAGGAAGGTGATGACGCGCGCCACGTGCAGCACGATCTTGCGCAGCGCCGGCACGTTCGACGTGCCGCTCAGGAAGCGGTTGCCCAGGGCCACGTCGGCGCGGCCGGCCACGAGCGGCGCCAGGAGCGCGGGCATGTCGGCCACCTGATGCTGTCCGTCGGCGTCGAAGGTCACGATCCAGTCGGCGCCTTCCCTGAGCGCGAACGTGATGCCCGTCTGCAGCGCCGCGCCCTGGCCGCGGTTGATGCTGTGACGCAGGACGTAGCATCCGCGCGCCCGCGCGACGGCGGCCGTGTCGTCCCGGGATCCGTCGTCCACGACCACCACGGCGTGGCCGGTCGGCGCCAGGCCGGCGAGCACCCGATCGAGGCGCGCGCCTTCGTTGTAGGCCGGCACGACCACGAACACGCGACCAGGCACGGCGGCAGACATGAGGGTGAACGAAAAGTATAGCGTGGGACCTGCGTTCGGTCCCTCCCGGCGGCGGTGCGCGGCCGCGCGGTCCGCCGCCGTTCTACGGAACTGCTCAGCCCCGCGCGCGGCGCGGCCGCGGCGTCCCGGCCGCCTCGACGTCGGTCACCGCGCCCGCGCTGGCCGACCCCACCAGGCGCGCGTACTTCGCCAGCGCGCCGCGGGTGTACCTGGGCCGCGGCGCCTTCCAGGTCTTGCGGCGGGACGCCAGCACGCGGGCCGGCACCGCGAGGTCGATCGTCCGGCGGCGCGCGTCGATCGTGATGGTGTCGCCGTTGCGCACGAGCGCGAGCGGACCGCCGGCGGCCGCCTCCGGTGTGACGTGCCCCACGACGAAGCCGTGGCTCCCGCCGGAGAAGCGCCCATCCGTGATGAGCGCCACCGCACCCGCCAGGCCGCGGCCGACCAGGGCGCTCGTCGGCGACAGCATCTCCCGCATCCCCGGTCCGCCCCGCGGCCCCTCGTACCGGATCACCACCACGTGCCCGGCCTTGACCCGCCCGTCGAGGATGGCCGCCAGGGCCTCCTCTTCGCGGTCGAAGACGAGGGCGCGCCCCGTGAAGCGCTCGCCTTCCTTGCCGCTGATCTTGGCCACCGCGCCGTCGGGCGCCAGGTTGCCGCGGAGCACGACGAGATGGCTGTCGCGCTTGAGCGGCGCGTCGAGGCCGGCCACGACGGCCTGCCCCGCGGGGTAGTCGGCCACGCCGGCGAGGTTCTCGGCCACCGTGCGGCCGGTGACCGTGAGGCAGTCGCCGTGCAGCAGGCCGGCGTCCAGGAGCCGCTTCATGAGCGGCGTGAGCCCGCCGATCCGGACGAGCTCCGCCATCACGTAGCGGCCGCTCGGCTTCAGGTCGGCCAGGACGGGCACGCGGCGGCCGATGCGGGTGAAGTCGTCCAGCGTGAGCCGCACGCCCGCGGCCGACGCGATGGCCAGCAGGTGCAGCACGGCGTTGGTCGACCCGCCGAGCGCGATGACGACGGTGATGGCGTTCTCGAACGCCTTGCGGCTGAGGATGCGTCGGGGCGTCAGCCCGTCGGCCACGAGCCGGGCCGCCGCCTCGCCGGCGCGACGGCAGTCGTCCTGCTTCTCGGGCGAGATCGCGGCCTGGGCCGAGCTGTTGGGCAGGCTCAACCCCAGCGCCTCGATCGCCGACGCCATGGTGTTGGCCGTGTACATCCCGCCGCACGACCCGGCGCCGGGACACGCGTGCTGCTCGAGGTCGGCCAGGTCGGCGTCGCTCATCGCGCCGGCGGCGTGGCGGCCGACCGCCTCGAACACGGACACGATGTCCACCGGCTGGCCGCGCCAGGAGCCCGGCATGATCGTGCCGCCGTACACGAACACCGCGGGGCGATCGAGACGGGCGATGGCCATCGCGCACGCCGGCATGTTTTTGTCGCAGCCCCCGATGGCGACCAGCCCGTCGAAGCCCTCGGCGCCCGCCACCGTCTCGATCGAGTCGGCGATCACCTCGCGCGACACGAGCGAGTACTTCATGCCCTCGGTACCCATCGAGATGCCGTCGGACACGGTGATGGTGTTGAAGATCACGCCCTTGGCGCCGGCGCCTTCGACGCCCGCGGCAGCCTGCCTCGCGAGGCCGTCGATGTGGATGTTGCAGGGCGTCACCTGGCTCCACGTCGAGCAGACGCCGATCTGCGGACGGGCGAAGTCGGCCCGCGTGAAGCCGACGGCGTGCAGCATCGCCCGCCCGGCGGCCCGGGCGGCGCCGTCGACGACGGCGGACGAATGGCGGCGTGAGCGGGCAGCGGAGGCGGCGGGCGTGGGCCGCGAACGGCGCGACGGCATGCGGCACTCTACCATTGCGCCGCGGCCGCCGACGCCGGCCGCGCGGGCGCGCGTCACGGCGCGCCGGGGCCCGACCTGGGGCGGAGCCCGACCGATGTCGACCGCATCCACGAGTGCCGCCACTCCGTTCGTCCTGGGCTGGCAGCGACCGCGCTCCCGCACGAACGCCGTCGCCGTCCCAGCTCCGGACGCCGGGCCGGAGTACTCTGAGGCCGCATGTCCTCGCCCGCGCCGCCCGCCACCGTCCGCCTCGACGTGTGGCTCGACGTGGCGTGCCTGTTCCGGACCCGCTCGGAGGCCCAGAAGGCGTGCCGCAACGGCCAGGTCCGGGTGAACGGCGTGCAGGCGAAGCCGCACCGCGGGCTCGCGCCCGGCGACCGCCTGGTGATCGACCGTCCGCTCGGCCGCACGCAGACCCTCGTCATCATCGCGCTCGCCGACCGTCACGTCGCCAAGGCAGAGGCGAGAGCGCTGTACGAGGACCAGACGCCGCCGCCGACCGAGGACGAGCTGGCGCGCCGGCGGCTCGAGCGTGTGTTCCGCGCGACGGTGGCGCCCAAGCGCCGGCCCGACAAGCGCGACCGACGTCTCCTGCGCGGGCTCAAAGGCGCGTAGACTGGAGCGATCCCATGCGCTCCCCTCTGCGCGTCGCGGCGCTCGCCGCGCTGGCCGTCGTCGCGTTCGTGCTGCCGAACGCCGTGGAACTGGTCACCGACTGGTGGTGGTTCGGCGAGGTGGGCCAGCAGGCCACCTACTCCACGATTCTCGGCGCCCAGGCCACGCTCGGCGGCGTGGCCGTCCTGGCGTCGCTGGCGTGGCTGACGCTCAACGTGCGCCTCGCGGCCCGGACGCTCCCGATGGAGTCGCAGACGGTCTCGACGCCGGAAGGCCTCACGATTGCGCTGCCGGCAAGGCGGGAGGTCCAGACCCTCGGCACGTTCGTGGCCGCGGGCGCCGCCATCCTGGCCGGGCTCTACGCGGCGTCCGCCTGGAAGGAGTATCTCGGCTGGCGTCATGCCGGTGCCTTCGGATCCACGGACCCGATCCTCGGCCTCGACGTGTCGTTCTACGTCTTCACGCTGCCGATGCTCGAGCTCGCGCGTTCGTTCGCGCTCGCGCAGGTGGGGCTGGCCGCGGCCGGCGCCGGCGCGCTGTACCTGCTCGGCGGGCAGTTGGCCCTCACGCCCTTCGGGGTCCGCCTGGCCGCGCGCGCGCGGCGTCACCTGGGTCTCCTCGGCGCCGCGTTCCTCGTGCTCCTGGCGGCGGGCGCCTGGATGGATCGGCCCCGGACGCTCCTCACGCCGACCGGCATCATCCGGGGCGCGGGCTATACCGACGTCCATGCGCGGATGCCCTTCGCGCTCGCCGAAACGGGCGCCGCGCTGGCCGGCGCCGGCCTCGCCGCCGCCTGGGCGCTGCGCGGACAGCCCGTGCTGGCCGCGGCGGCCGTCGGCGTCTACGCGGTCACGGCCCTGGCGGGCCAGGTCTACGCCGGCGGCATCCAGCGCTTCGTCGTGACGCCGAACGAGCAGGTGCGCGAGTCCCCGTACATCCAGCACAACATCGAGGCCACGCGCCGCGCCTTCGCGCTGGACGCCATCGGGTCCCGGCCCCTCACGGGCGACGCCGAGCTCACGCGGGCGGACATCGAGAAGAACCGGGCCACCCTCGACAACGTGCGGCTCTGGGATCACCAGCCCCTGCTGGAGACGTTCGGCCAGATCCAGGAGATTCGCACGTACTACGACTTCACGGCGGTGGACAACGACCGCTACGTCCTCGACGGCCAGCTGCGGCAGGTGATGCTGTCGGCGCGCGAGCTGAATCCCGGCGCCCTGCCCAACCGCACGTGGATCAACGAGCGACTGACCTTCACGCACGGCCACGGCCTGACGCTGGGGCCCGTGAACCAGGTGACGGCCGAGGGCCTGCCCGTGCTGTTCATCCGGGACCTGCCCCCGGTCTCGACCGTGGCCATCCCCGTCACCGAGCCGAGCCTGTACTACGGCGAGCTCTCGAACGAGTACGCGATCGTCCGCACGCGGGCGCGTGAGTTCCACTACCCGAAGGGCGACGACAACGTCTTCTCGACCTACGACGGCACCGGCGGCATCGTCCTCGACTCCTTCGCCAAGAAGGTGGCCTTCGCCCTCAGGTTCCGCGCCTACCAGATCCTGCTCAGCGACGACATCACGCCGGAGAGCCGGCTGATGTTCGACCGCCAGGTGAAGCTGCGCGCGGAGAAGATCGCGCCGTTCCTGGTCTTCGACACCGACCCGTATCTCGTCGTGTCGGAGGGCCGGCTGTTCTGGATGCTCGACGCGTACACCGTCACCGGCCGCTATCCCTACGCGAACGAGGCCGCGCCGGGCGTCAGCTACATCCGCAACTCGGTGAAGGTGGTGGTGGACGCCTACCAGGGGACGACCGACTTCTATCTCGCCGCGCCGGACGACCCGATCATCCAGGCCTACGCCCGGGCCTTCCCCTCGCTCCTGAAGCCGCTCGACGCCATGCCCGCGGGCCTGCGCTCGCACGTCCGGTATCCGGAGGGCATCTTCGCGATCCAGGCGGCCGTGTACTCCACGTACCACATGACGAGCGCGGCCGTGTTCTACAACCGCGAGGACCAGTGGGAGGTGCCGACCCTGGAGACGTCGGGACAGGCCGTGCGGATGTCCCCCTACTACACGATCATGAAGCTGCCGGGGGAGTCGCAGGCGGAGTTCATCCAGATGCTGCCCTTCACGCCGCGCCGGCGCGACAACCTCGCGTCGTGGCTGGTCGCCCGTTCCGACGGCGCGCACTACGGGCAGCTCATGTCGTTCGAGTTCCCGAAGCAGAAAGTCGTCTTCGGGCCCCGGCAGGTGGTCGCGCGCATCAACCAGGACCAGGTCATCTCGCCCCAGATCACGTTGTGGAACCAGCAGGGCTCCGAGGTGATCCAGGGCACGCTGATGGTGATCCCCATCGAGGAGTCGCTGCTCTACGTGCGCCCGCTCTACCTGCGGGCGCAGCAGGGGCGCATCCCCGAGCTCACGCGCGTCATCGCCGCCTACCAGAACTCGATCGTCATGGAGCGCACGCTGGATGCGGCGCTGGCGCGGCTGTTCTCGCCCGACGCCGTGCGCGCGCGTCGCGCGCAGGCCCGCGACGCGGCCCTGGCTCCCGATACCGGCGTCGCGGCGCCCGGCGCAGGCGCCGCCCCCGCCGAGGCGCCCGGCCCGGCCGCGCCGCCCTCCGTCTCCGGGTCTCCTGCCCTGCCGCCATTGCCCGAGGCCATTGCCGCGCTCCCGCCGCCGCAGCTCGCGGCCGAGGCGCACGCGACCTACCTCAGGGCCCTCGATGCCCAGCGCGCGGGCGACTGGGCGCGCTACGGCACCGAGATCGGCCGCCTGGGCCAGATCCTCGATCTGCTGGCCCGCCAGCGGGCCACGCCGTAGGCGGGTCCGGAGACCGTACGGCGCCGGCCGGCGTCAGTAGACGGCGCGGGCTGCGGCGGTCCCGGCGCCCGCCAGCGAGAACCGCGGGTCGGGTTCGAGCCGCGCCCCCAGGAGGTCGGCCACGGCACGGCCCACCGACGGGGCGTGCTTGAATCCGTGCCCGGACCCGCCGCCCACCACCCACACGTTGGCCCACGCGGGATGCCGGTCGATCAGGAAGTCCCCCGTGGCCGAGTTCTCGTACTGGCAGACGCGGGCATCGACGAGCGGAGCCGTCATCAGCGCGGGAAAGCGCCGGGCGAAGAAGTCGCGCACGCGCGGCAGCGTGTCAGCCCCGACGAGGCGATCGTCGCCGTCGGGATCGATCGGCGGTCCGTGTTGGTCGAGGCCCACCTTGAAGCCGTGGGCGTCGATGTCCGGGACGCCGTACAGGCCGGCTGCGAAGTCGATCCACGCCGGGAGCCGCTCGGCCGCGAACCGGCCGTCGCCGGCCGGCACGCCGAAATAGAGCACCTCCTGGCGGGTCGGACGGATCCGATCGCCCACCGCGGAGGGCAGGACCCGGCCCAGCCAGGGTCCACAGGCGAAGACGTACTGATCCGCCTCCAGCACCGGCCCGCCCTCGAGCCGAACGACGGGTTCCGTCGAGGCCTCGTCGGGAGGCGCCACGCGCGCCTGCCGGTACTCCGCGCCGTAGGCCTGGGCTGCGGCCACCGCGGCGGCGACGGCGCGCCGCGCGCGAATCGCGCCGCCGCGCGGTTCGAAGAGCGCGTCGCCCAGCCCGATGACGCCAATCTGCGGAAAGCGGCTCGCCACCTCGGCAGCCGTGAGGCGCTCGTGGGTCACGCCGCAGGCGGCCAGCGTCCGCGCCGTGTCGTCCAGGTGCGCTTCGCCCGGCCCGCCCAGGAACAGCGCCCCGCACTCGACGACGAGGGACTCCCCCGCCTTCTTCGACAGCCACTGCCAGTCGGCGAGGGCGTCGGTCGCCCATCGCGTGTAGATGTCGAGCGCCCCGTACCCGGCCCGGATGACGCGGGAATGATCCGACGAGCTGCCGCGCCCGTTGGCGGGCCCATAGGCGTCCACCATCGTGACGCGCCAGCCGTCGCGCGCCAGCCTGAGCGCGCTCCAGGCGCCGAACACTCCCGCCCCCACGACGACGACCGACCGTTTCCCCATCGACTACACACTCCAGTACCAGCGGCGCCGGTGGAGCCACGCGAGCAGGGCGTACAGCCCGGCCAGGTTGGCGGCCGCGAAGAGCAGCGACGCCACCTTCGGCGCCGCCAGCGGTTGGAACGCCGTGACGTAGAGCCAGCGCTGCAGCGAGATCGGCGCGCCCGCACTGTCGACCTTCCAGAGGATCAGCGATTTCGCGACGAGGCCGGACACGACGAACAGGAGGAGCGCGTTGCGCCCCAGCGCGACGAACGGCTCGCTCGCGGCGTCGAGAGCCGGCGAGGAGCGGCCGTCGTCGAGCCGCCTGTGCAAGAGCCCGAGGACCACCGCGGCGAGGCCCGCGGTGAAGAGCGCGTACGAACTCGTCCACAGCGACTTGTTGATCGGCAGGACCTGGCCCCAGGTCCCACCCACCACGGCCGCCGCGGCCCCCGTCCAGATGAGACCGGGCGCCCTGCAGACCGGACGTCCGTGGGCGATCCAGAGACCGGCCGCGAGCCCGAGGAGCGTCGTCCCCACCGCCGGCAGCGAGCTCAACAGGCCCTCGGGGTCCCACCGGGCGCGCCACAGGTGCGTACCAAAGACGGCCCGGTCCACCCAGGCGCCCAGGTTGCCTTCGGCGCTGAGATCTCCGGCCGTGCCGCCCGGCGGCGGCACCAGGGCGAGGAGCGCCCAGTAGGCCAGGAGACACACCGCGGCGGCGACGAGCGCGCGTCGCAGCGTCGCCAGCCGGTCGCCCGGATGTTCGATCGCGCGCCACACGACGGCGGCGGCCATGTAGCAGAGGCCGATCCGCTGGAGCACGCCGGGCAGGCGCCAGCGGGCGGGCGTGAAGAAGGGAAAGCCCGCCAGCAGCAGGCCGGCGCCGATGAGGGCCGCCCCGCGTCGGAGCACGGCACCCGGGCGGTGCCTGGCCGGATCGGACTGGGCCATGGCCACGCCGACGATGAAGAGGAAGAACGGGAACACGAGGTCGGTGGGCGTCCAGCCGTTCCACTCGGCGTGCAGCAGCGGCCAGTAGACGGTGTCCCAGTCGCCAGGGTTGTTCACGATCACCATGGCGGCCATCGTCAGGCCGCGGAAGACGTCGAGCGAGCGCAGGCGCATCGGCGGTCGCGCGTCAGTGTGCCACAATCGGGGCAGCCCCCGGATCATGCTCGTCGACACCTTCCAGCGGCCGCTCCGCAACCTCCGGCTCTCGGTCACCGACCGCTGCAACCTGCGGTGTCAGTACTGCATGCCGGAAGCCGAGTACACCTGGCTGCCCAAGCCCGACGTCCTCACCTTCGAGGAGATCGACCGCCTCGTCGGCGTCTTCCTCGGGCTGGGCGTGGACAAGCTGCGGGTCACCGGCGGCGAGCCGCTGCTCAGAACGAACCTGCCGGTCCTCATCGGCCGTCTCGCCGCCCGCGAGCGGGTCCGGGACCTGGCGATGACCACCAACGGCATCCTGCTGGCGCCCTTCGCCGCAGGGCTGAAGGACGCAGGCCTCCGGCGGGTCACGGTGAGCCTCGACACCCTCCAGCGCGACCGCTTCGTGCGGATGGCGCGTCGCGACGAGCTCGACCGGACCGTGGCCGGGATCGATGCGGCGGTCCGCACTTTCGCCGGCGTCAAGCTCGACACCGTGGTCATCCGGGGCGTCAACGACGACGAGATCGTGGCGCTCCTCGCCTTCGCGCGGGAGCGTGGCGCCGAGGTGCGGTTCATCGAGTACATGGACGTCGGCGGGGCCACGGGCTGGACGGCGGCGCAGGTCGTGTCGCGCGCGGAAATCCTCGAGCGCGTGGCGGACGCCTTCGGGCCGGTCGAGCCCATCGACAAGGAAGCCTCGGCGCCGGCGGATCGGTTCCGTCTCACCGACGGCACGCCGTTCGGCGTGATTGCCTCGACGACGACGCCCTTCTGCCGCGACTGCGACCGCGCCCGCCTGACGGCCGACGGCGTGCTCTACACCTGCCTCTATGCCACCCGCGGGCTCGACCTGCGCGCGCCGCTGCGCGAAGGCGCCACCGACGACGAGCTCGCCGCCCTGGTCGCCTCGACGTGGCGGGGCCGGACGGACCGCGGCGCCGAGATGCGCCTCGGGGTGCCCGACCGCCGGCCGCTCATTCCCGTGAGCACCCTCAGGCGCCAGCCGCACCTGGAGATGCATACGCGCGGAGGCTAGCGGGGCGACGGCGCGCCGCGCGGGCCTGATAGACTCTCGCGTCGTGCCGGTTCCAGGACTCCAGTTTCGTGGCGGGCTCGAGCGCGAGTACGCCGATGTCTTCACGCCAGGCGTCCTCGCCGCGCTGGCCGCGCTGGCGCCGCTCGACGACGACCGCGCGGCGGTCATGCGCGCCCGCGTGGAACGCCGGGCCGCCCGCGCCCGCCACCGGGAGCCCCTCGCCTTCCTCGATCCGGGCGCCACCATTCCGCGCACGCGCCTGACGGTCCGAGAAGCCCGCGACGGGCAGTTCGACGGCTGCGCGATCCCCCACGACCTGGAACGGCAGTGGATCCAGGGGACGGGACCGGCCGCTCGCCCGCGCACGCCGATCGAGACGAGCCTGCGCAACGCGGCGTACGCGCTCCTGTCGGGGGCCGACGGCTGGATGTTCGACGGCGAGGACGCCCTGGGCCAGGTGGCCTCGATGTCGCTCGACAACCAGCGCAACCTGCGGCTGGCGATCGGCCGGGACCCGCTGTTCCTGACCGTCGCCGAGTCGGTGGCGTCGGAGATGAACGCCTGGGCCCGCGGCTTCTTCGGCCGGGAGACGGTGCCCGACTGGCGCCGCCAGCTGGACGTCACGACCCGGATCTTCCGCCCGCGCGGGCTGCACCTGGACGACCGGCACGTGCGGTGGGCCGATGGCCGCAGATTCTCGGCGTCGATCGTGGACACGGTGCTGTACGTCGTGCTCAACCACGCCGCGCTGCGCTCGGCGGGGGCGTCGCTGGTCCTGTACCTCCCGAAGATCCAGACCGCCGAGGAAGCGGCCCTGTGGCACGACCTGCTCAGCGCGCTCGAGGGGCACCTGGGCCTGCCCGACGGCGCGGTCAAGACCTACGTGCTGGTCGAGCAGATCGAGGCCTGCTTCCAGCTCATGGAGATCCGGGCCGCGATGGCGCCGCGCTTCGTCGGCTTCAACACGGGACGCTGGGACTACATCAACAGCGTGTCCGACGCGATGGCGTGGGATCCGTCGTTCGTGAGCCCGAACATCGACGCCATCACCATGACCTACGGCTACATGCGCCACTACGAGGATCGCGTGCGCCGGGCCGTGAACACGCCCGACCGGCAGGGCCGCCACGCCCTCTGGCAGGGCGGCATGGAGCCGAACATCCCCGTCGGCGGAGCGCAGGGCGTGACGAACGGCATGGCCCGCGCGGTGGCCGGTGCCGAGCGCGAGGAGCGCGAGGGCGCCAGCGGCAAGTGGGTCGCGCACTGGAAGATGGTGCACATCGTCCGGCCCGTGTGGGAGAAGACGGGCCGGCCCAACCAGCTCGGACGGGTGTTCCCGCCGCTCACCCACACCGCCGAGGACGCGCGGAACCTCACACTGCTGGAGGACGCGCCCAGGACGGTCGCGGGCGCGCGGGACCTGCTGAGCGTCGCGCTCCAGTACGGCAACGCGTTCGGGCAGGGCCTCCAGGCGGCGGCCTTGAAGCCGGCCGACTTCTTCGGGAACGAGGACGTGCTCTACCTGATGGAGGACATGGCCACCGGCGAGATCCGCCTGAGCATCCTGTGGGAGTGGCTGCACAAGGGTGCGGCGTTCACGGCCGACGACACCGCCAGCGGCCTCCGGGCGGGCGACACGCTCACGCCGGAGCGCTTCGCCAGGCTGCTCGCCGAGGAGTACGCGAAGCTGCAGGCCGCGTCGGACCGCGACGTCTACGACCGATCGAAGGCCACGACGCTCCCGATCGCGCGGGCCATCGTGGACGCCTACGTCACCGACCCGCACAAGCTGCCCTGGTACATCGACCTGCTGAACGTCAACCTGGGCAACGAGGACCTGGCCGAGGCGCAGGCGCGCATCCGCCGCCTGGCCGGCGCCTTCCACGCCGACGGCACGAGGCTGACGGAGAACGTCGACTTCAGCGCCTGACGACCGGATCGCGGCCCGACACTGGAGCGTGCGGACGGATGATCCCTTCGTCCGGCGGAGATGATCGTACGGCGTCGGATGGCGAAGCCGGAGGAAGGGATCGTTCGTCCGTCCGCTCCCTCCCTGCCACCGGCGCGATCAGAACAGCCCGACGATCCTCCCATCAGGCCCGATGTCGATCGCGTTGGCCGCGGGCACCTTCGGCAGGCCCGGCATCGTCATGATCTCGCCGCAGATGGCGACGACGAACTCCGCACCGGCCGAGAGACGGACCTCGCGCACGCTGATCGTGTGATCACTCGGCGCGCCCTTCGCGTCGGGATTGGTCGAGAAGCTGTACTGGGTCTTCGCCACGCAGATCGGCGCCGTGCCATACCCCATCGCCTCGAACGCCTTGAGCTGATCCACGACGGCCGCCTCGGCGGCGATGTCCCGGGCCCCGTAGATCTCGCGGGCGATCGTGCGGATCTTCTCGAGGAGCGGCATCTCGTCGGGATAGAGCAGCTTCAGGCGGCCCGTCCCGCGGTCACACACCTCGGCCACGGCGCGGGCCACGTCCACGGCGCCGGCGCCGCCCATCGCCCAGTGGTCGGCCATGTGGCACTGGACGCCGAGGGCCGCGCAGGCGGCCTTCACCAGGTCGATCTCGGCCTGGGTGTCCGCCGAGAACCGGTTGATGGAGATGACGGGCTCCAGCCCGAACTTCCGCACGTTCTCGACGTGGCGGCGGAGGTTGCTCATCCCCGACTCGAGCGCCGCGAGGTTCTCGGTCTTGAGATCGTCCTTCTTCACGCCGCCGTGCATCTTGAGCGCGCGGATCGTCGCCACGAGCACGACGCACGACGGCGACAGGCCCGCCTTCCGGCACTTGATGTCGAGGAACTTCTCGCCGCCCAGATCCGCCCCGAATCCGGCCTCGGTCACCACGTAGTCGGCCAGCTTGAGCGCGGTGGTGGTGGCCAGGACCGAGTTGCAGCCGTGGGCGATGTTCGCGAACGGCCCGCCGTGGATGAACGCGGGGGTGCCCTCCAGCGTCTGGACCAGGTTCGGCGCCAGGGCGTCCTTGAGGAGCGCCGTCATCGCGCCCTCCGCCTTGAGGTCCGCGGCGCGCACCGGCTTCTTGTCGCGCGTGTAGCCGACGATGATGCGGGCCAGACGCCGGCGCAGGTCGTCGAGGTCCGAGGCCAGGCAGAAGATGGCCATGACCTCGGACGCCACCGTGATGTCGAAGCCGTCCTCGCGCGGGTAGCCGTTGGCGCTGCCGCCCAGGGAGTTCACGATCCGGCGGAGCGCGCGGTCGTTCATGTCGAGGACGCGCCGCCACGTGACGCGGCGCACGTCGATGCCGAGCGGATTGCCCCAGTAGATGTGGTTGTCGATCATGGCCGCCAGCAGATTGTTGGCGGACGTGATGGCGTGGAAGTCGCCGGTGAAGTGGAGGTTGATGTCCTCCATCGGCACGACCTGCGCGTAGCCGCCGCCGGCCGCCCCGCCCTTCATGCCGAAGGACGGCCCGAGCGAGGGCTCGCGGAGGCACAGCATGGCCTTCTTGCCGATCTGGTTCAGGGCGTCGGTGAGGCCGACGGTGGTGGTGGTCTTGCCCTCGCCTGCCGGCGTCGGCGTAATCGCCGACACCAGGATCAACTTGCCGTCCGGCCGGTCCTTCAGGGACTTGATGTAGTCCATCGAGACCTTGGCCTTGTAGTGGCCGTAGGGCTCGAGGTCCCGGGCGTCGACGCCGAGGCGCGCCTTGGCCACCTCGGCGATCGGCGTCATGGTCGCCGCCTGCGAGATCTCGATATCACTCTTGGGAGACTGGTGCTGGGAAGCAGGCATCGAACGTCCTCTCGTGGAAGCGCCGGGGGGCGTCAGCCCAGCCGCGTGCCGACGGCCAATCCGGCCGCCGTCGCGAACTCCGCCGCGGTCACCTTGCCGCCGTCGGCGGGCTTGACCCGCCGGACCAGGAAACGCCCGTCGGCACAGACGACGGTGAACCCGTCGTCCCCGACCGCGACGACCTCGCCGAGCGCCCCGCCGATCCCCTTCGGGTCCTTCGCCGGAAGCGGCGTCGCCTCGAAGATCTGGAGGCGCTGGCCCGCCAGCGTCGTCCATGCCCCTGGGGACGGGTTGCACCCGCGGATGAGGGGGTCGAGCTGCCGCCACGACCGCCCCCAATCGATCCGGGCGGTGTCGGCCGTGCATTTGCCCTCATAGGTCGCCAGGGACTCGTCCTGCTTGACGCGTGGCGCGGTACCCGCCTTCACGAGGTCCACCGCTTCGAGCATCGCGGCGACGCCCATCGGGAACAGGCGGTCGAAGTAGACGCTGCCGAGCGTGTCGGTGTCGGAAAGGGGCGTGGTCTTCTGGAGCAGGATGTCCCCGGTATCGAGGCCGTTGTCGGGCCAGAAGATGCTGAGGCCCGTCTCCCTCGCCCCGAGGATGATCGGCCAGTTGATGGCCGAGGCGCCGCGATACAGCGGGAGCAGCGACGGGTGGTACTGGATCGACCCGTGCGTCGGGATGTTCAGGAACTCCTCCGGCACGAACAGCGTGACGAAGGCCATCACCTGGAGGTCCGGCTTCAGCGCACGGAACTGGTCCCAGACCTCGGGCTTCCGGTACGACGTCGGCTGGTGGACGGGCAGGCCGGCGGCGACGGCCGCTTCCTTGAGGGGATCGGCCTTCTGCCCCGGCTTCTCAGGGGCGACGTAGACCGCGACGACCTCGTCGCCTCGCGCGAGAAGGGCTTCCAGCACGGCTTTTCCGAAGGCCTGCTGACCGTGAACGACGATTCGCATGGACGGCTGCTCCAGACGCCCGCCGTGCGGCGGCGCGCGATCCCGCGCTCCTCCGCCGTGGCGCGCGTGCGCGGGCGCTCAGGCGCTGGTGGCGCCCGAGGCCAGGATCTCGGCGACGTCGGACGGCCCGTAGCCGAGGACGGACGTGAGGATCTCCTCGGTGTGCTCGCCGAGCAGCGGGGCACGTTGCACCTCGCAGGGCGAATCCGAGAGCTTGACGGGGTTGCCGACGGTCAGATACGTCCCCCGGACGGGATGCGGCACTTCGACCACCGTGCCGGTCGCGCGCAGCGAGGGTTCCTCGGCGATCTCCCGCATCGACAGGATGGGGCCCACCGGAATGTCGTGCTCGTTGCAGAGGTCCATCACCTCGAACTTCGACTTCGTGGACGTCCAGGCCTCGATGGTCGCGAAGATCTGCTTCAGCCGCGGCAGGCGCGCCGGCGGCGTCGCGTAGTCCGGGTCGGTCTTCCACTCGGGCCGGCCGATGAGGTCGCAGATCGGGCCCCACACCGGCGCCTGGGTGATGAAGTAGATGTAGGCGTTCGGGTCCGTTTCCCAGCCCTTGCACTTCAAGATCCAGCCGGGCTGCCCGCCCCCTGAGTCGTTGCCGGCGCGAGGCACGGCGTCGCCGAAGGGGACGCCTTCGCCGAACTGGCTGTACTCCTCGAGCGGACCGTGCGCCAGGCGCTGCTGGTCGCGGAGCTTCACCCGCGTCAGGTTCAGCACGCCGTCCTGCATCGCGCACTGCACGCGCTGGCCGCGTCCGGTGCGGGTGCGCTGGAACAGCGCCGTCACGATGCCCAGGGCCAGGTGCAGCCCCGTGCCGGAGTCGCCGATCTGCGCGCCGGTGACGACGGGCGGCCCCTCGCGGAAGCCGGTCGTCGACGCCGCCCCGCCCGCGCACTGCGCGATGTTCTCGTAGACCTTGCACTCCTCGTACGGCCCGGGGCCGAATCCCTTGATCGAGGCGAGGATCATGCGGGGATTGAGCTGGTGCACCCGTTCCCACGTGAGGCCCATGCGATCGAGCGTGCCCGGCGCGAAGTTCTCGACGAGCACGTCGCAGGCCTTCACGAGGCGTTCGAGGATCTCCTTGCCCTTCGGGTGCTTGGAGTCGATGGTGACGGAGCGCTTGTTGCCGTTCAGCATCGTGAAGTAGAGCGAGTCGGCGCCCTTCACGTCGCGGAGCTGCGACCGCGTGATGTCCCCGATGCCCGGCCGCTCCACCTTGATGCAGTCGGCGCCCATGTAGCCCAGGAGCTGGGTGCAGGTCGGACCCGACTGGACGTGGGTGAAGTCCAGGATGCGGACGCCCTCGAGCGCCTTGCCGGCCTGCCCCCACGGCAGCGACGACGGCGCGACGGCCGCGCGCGGCGCCGCGGTGGCCCGGCGCGTCCTGGCCGGCGCGGTCCTTCTCGTCGGGGCGGCCTTCCTGGCCGCAGAGCTACGCGCCTTCGCCGCAGCCGGCTTCGCGCCCTTCGCCGTGCGACCCGCGGCCGGGCGCCTGGCCTTCGTGCCGGCCTTCTTGGCGGTCCTGGCGCGCGCGGCGCCTTTCGCCGCGGTCTTCGCGGCCTTGGCGGCCTTCGCGCTCTTCGCGGCTTTCGCGGACCTGGTGGCCTTCGCGGTCGTCCGGGCCTTCGCGGCCGTCCTCCGGCGGGTGGGCGTGCGCTTCGTCATGGCTGCTCGGTGTCCCCTACTTGTACATCGTCTGGTTCTTGGTGCCCGGCGCGTACTCGTTCGGGTCCACCCAGATATTCACCACGGCCGACCGCCCGGTCTTCGCCACGCGTTCCCGGGCTTCCCGGAGCGCGGGCGCGATGGCCGCCGGCTCGTGCACCTCCACGCCCCACCCTCCCCACATCTGGGGGAAGACGGAGAACTTCATGTCGCCCAGCTTGTTGCCCACGTCGCCGCGCTGCGGGCCGTATTTGGCCAGCTGGCCGTAGCGGATCTGGTTCATCGCCGAGTTGTTCCCGATGACGGCGATGTAGGGCGCGCCGAACCGATCGGCCGTCTCCATGTCGAACGCCGTCATGCCGAAGGCGCCGTCGCCGTAGTAGCAGAGCACTTCCTTCGAGGGGTGCGCCAGCTTGGCGGCCATCGCGAAGCCGGTGCCGACGCCGAGCGAGCCCAGCGCACCCGGGTCCATCCAGTTGCCGGGCCCGCGCGGACGCACGGCCTGCGCCGAGATCGTGACCACGTCGCCGCCGTCGCCGATGTAGATCGTGTCGTCGGTGAGGAACTCGTTGATTTCGTACGCGACGCGATACGGGTGGATGGGCGTCTGGTCCGACAGGAACGTCGGCATCAGCTTCGCCAGGGCCGCGTCCTCGGCCTCCGTGAGCTCCTTCATCCAGGCGCGCCGGGACTGCCGCTTGTCGTTCTTCAGGCGGCCGCTCGCCGCCTGGAGCACGGCCCGGCAGACCGCGCCGGGATCGCCCGCGATGCCGAGATCGATGTCGCGGTTCTTGCCGACGATGTTGTAGCCGAGATCGATCTGGACCAGGCACGGCACCTTGATGCGCTTGCCGTAGCCCATCCGGAAGTCGAACGGCGTCCCGACGATCACGACGACGTCGGCCTTCGAGAAGGCCAGCGAGCGCGTCCGATCGAAGTGGTGCGGATCGCCCGGCGGGAGCAGGCCCCGGCCGGCGCCGTTGAAGTAGCCGGGAATGTCCAGGCCGCGGAGGAGCGCGACGGCGTCCTCGTGGCCGCGGCACATCCACACCTGCTGCCCGAACAGGATGGCCGGACGCTCGGCGTTGACGAGGATGTCGGCGAGCCGCTCGATGTCGGCCGGATCGCCGATGGACTTCGTGGAGGCGCGGTAGCGGCCGGCGGCCGGCAGCACCGCGCGCGTCACGTCGATCTCCCGGTCGAGCACGTCCCGCGGGATCTCCAGGTACGACGGGCCGTAGGCGCCGTTGAAGCACTCGCGCGCGGCCATCGCCACCATGTCGGCCACGCGCTCGGTGGAGGTGACCGTGGAGGCGAACTTCGTGATGGGCCGCATCATGTCGGTGTGCGGCAGGTCCTGCAGGCCGCCCATCTTCCACTGCGTGAGGGCGCTCTGGCCGCCGATGTGCAGCACCGGGCTTTCCGAGCGGAACGCGGTGGCGATGCCGGTGACGGCGTTGGTGCAGCCAGGACCGGCCGTGGTCACGACACAGCCGAGCTTGCCGGTCTGCCGCGCGTAGCCGTCGGCGGCGTGCGCGGCCGTCTGCTCGTGCCGCACGTCGACGATCCGGATGCCCTCGTCCAGACATCCGTCGTAGATGTCGATGATGTGCCCGCCGCAGAGGGTGAAGATGGTGTCGACGCCCTCCGCCTTGAGGGCCTTGGCCACGAGATGGCCGCCCGAGATCACGCTGGCGTCCCGGCTCTTCTCCTTGAGCGTGTCATCGGCCGTCGTCGGGCCGGCCTTTGCGACTGCGTCTGCCATGGAGCCTCCTGCGGTGCAGGCATACAATAAGCGACTCGTTCGCATGCGGCAACCGTGCAGCCCGGCGGCACCGCGGCAATTCGCGAGCGAGGCGCTAGTACGCCGCCGAGGACGAGGCCGCGGCGCCCCCGCCACGGCCCCATGGAGGCGTGCAAGGGGCGGCGACAGCCCCGTGGCGCGCGCGGCGGGTGAACGAAAGGGGAGGGCGCGAGCCGGCGCGATGCGCCGCGCGACGGTCGAGGGCCACGGACACGCGTGGCCCGGCCCCGTGCGCCTGTTACTGGCAGTGCTGGTCGAACGCCGCCGCCAGGGCCTCGGCGATCCGCTCGGCCGGGCGCCCTTCGATGTCCCGCCGCTCGAGCATGAACGCGAGCGCGCCGTCCTTGAAGAGCGCGATCGAGGGCGACGACGGCGGGTAGGGCGCCATGCGGGCACGCGCCTGCTCGGTGGATTCGATGTCGGCGCCCGCGAACACCGTCCCGAGGTGGGCCGGCCGCGTGGCGTTCCTGAGCGCCATCGCGATCCCGGGCCGGGCCTTGCCGGCGGCGCAGCCGCAGACCGAGTTCACCACGAGGAGCGTCGTGCCAGGTCGGGCCAGGGCCTGATCCACCGCGTCCGGCGTCCGGAGCTCCTCGAAGCCCAGGGCGGTCAACTCCTCGCGCATGGGCGCGATGAACGGTTCGGGATAGCGTTGCACCATCATTGGGGATCGCACTCCTTGAGTCGGGGACGACGCGGGCGCGCCGGGCGTCCTAGCGATTGTCGCATGCCCATCACCTCGCGCCTAGCGTCGCGACGGCACGCCGGATGGTCGCGCCCGTGACGCCCGTGCCGGATATCCGCCTCCGGGCGCTCGTCGATCGCCCTGCCGGCGGCGGGCGCTACGTCCTCTACTGGATGATCGGGGCCAGGCGCGCGCGGTCGAGCTTCGGCCTCGACCGCGCCGTGGCCCATGCCCGCGCCCTCGGGCTCGGACTGCTCGTCTACGAGCCGCTGCGGGTGGACTACCCCTGGGCCTCGGCGCGCTTCCATCGGTTCGTCATGGAGGGCATGGCCGACAACGCGGCGGCGTTCGACCTGCCGGGCGTCACCTACCTCCCGTACGTGGAACCGACGCCGGGCGCAGGGCGGGGCATGCTGGAGACGCTCGCCCGGGACGCGGCGGTCGTCGTGACCGACGATGTCCCCGGCTTCTTCCAGGCGCGCATGATCGAAGGCGCGTCGCGCCGCGGCTGTCGTGTCGTGTCGAAGCCGTGGACGGCCATGGCCTCGTCGCCATCCGCCGTGCCTCGCAGGCCTTCCCGACGGCGTATGCCTTCCGGCGCCACCTGCAGGCCACCCTCGCCGCCGCGCTCGCCGACCGGCCGGCCGCGAAACCGTTCGCGGAGGGGCTGCCCTCCCCTGCTCCAGCGGTCGCGCCGGCGGTGCGCGATCGGTGGCCGGCCTGGAACACTGGCGGCGACATCGGTGCGGCTGTGGCGCGACTGCCCCTCGACCAGGCCGTCGGCGCCGTGGCCGACACGCCCGGCGGAGCCGCCGCGGCTGCGCGGCGGCTCGAGCACTTCGTGAGCCGCGCCCTGGCGCGCTACCCCGAGCAGCGCAACGACCCCGATGCCGGCGTGACGAGCGGTCTCTCGCCGTATCTCCACTTCGGCCACCTGTCGGCCCACGACGTGTTCGACGCCGTCATGCGGCGCGAGGGCTGGCTGGGCGACCTGCCGCGCGGGGGCCGGGGCGCGCGAGCCGGCTGGTGGGGCGTGTCGCCGGAGGCCGAGGCCTTCCTCGATCAGCTCATCACGTGGCGCGAGCTCGGCGCCAACGCGTGCGTCTTCCTGCCCGGCTTCATGAGCTACTCGTCGCTCCCCGCATGGGCGCGCGCCACCCTCGCCCGACACGCCGGCGACGAACGACCGACGCTCTACGATCTCGCGACCCTGGACGCCGCGGAGACGCACGACGAGATCTGGAATGCCGCCCAGCGGGAGCTCCGTCGCGATGGCCGGATCCACAATTACCTCCGGATGCTCTGGGGCAAGAAGATCCTGGAGTGGTCGGCCACGCCCGAGCAGGCCCTCGAGACGATGATCGCGTTCAACGACCGGTACGCCCTCGACGGCCGCGATCCGAACTCCTACAGCGGTATCTTCTGGACGCTGGGCCGCTACGACCGGCCGTGGGGGCCTGAGCGTCCCGTGTTCGGCACGGTGCGCTACATGTCGTCGGACAACACCCGCCGCAAGGTGCGCCTGGCCGGGTACCTGGACCGCTACGGCCCCCAGGCGGGTCTCTTCGGGTCCTAGGCGCTGCTAGAATCGCGGCCATGCGACGCCAGACCGCTCTCGCCCTCGCCGCCCTTCTCCTTGCTGCCAGCGCGGCGTCGGCCCAGGTCACGGCCTTCGTGGGCGGTCGCGTGATCGACGGCACCGGACGCGTCATCGAACGGGGCACGGTGGTGGTGCGCGACGGCGTCATCACGGCCGCCGGCCCGGCGGCCGACGTCCGGGTACCGGATGGGGCCACGCGCGTGGACCTGGCCGGCAAGACGCTGATGCCGGGCCTCGTGAACGCGCACGGGCACCTGTCGCCCGTCGACGGCTTCAGCACCGGGCAGCAGTTCTACACGCGCGACAACCTCGTGCGGCAACTGCGCGCCTACGCCACGTATGGCGTCACGACCGTGTTCTCGCTGGGCGACGACGGCGACGACGCGTTCGCCCTGCGCGCGGAGCAATCGGCGGGGCCGCCGGGACGATCACGAGTCTTCGTCGCCGGCCCCATCGTCTACACCGACACGGCGGAGGAGGCGCGCGCGGCGACCGACGCCGTCATCGCGAAGAAGCCCGACCTCGTCAAGATCCGCATCGACGACAACCTCGGCACGACGAAGAAGATGCCTGAGGCGGCGTGGCGGGCCACGCTCGAACGAGCGACTGCGGCCAAGTTGCCGCTCGCGGTGCACATCTTCTATCTCGCGGACGCAAAGGCGGTCGCCGAGGCCGGCGCCCACTTCATCGCGCACAGCGTGCGAGACCTCCCGGTGGACGACGCCTTCCTGGCCGCCATGCGGAAGACCAACGCGTGCTACTCCCCGACGCTGATGCGCGAGGTGTCCACGTACGTCTACGAATCCACACCCCCGTGGGCCAACGACCCCTTCTTTCGCCGCGGCTACGGCGCCGGCATCGCTGCGATGGTGGCCGACGCCGCCCGCCAGGCGAAGTTCCGGGCGAGTCCTGGGTGGGCGCAGGGCCAGAAGTACAAGGCGGGACTCGAGGTGGCGAAAGCCAACCTGAAACGGGTGAGCGACGCGGGCATCCGCGTGGCGTTCGGCACCGACACCGGTCCGGCCGGCCGCTTCCAGGGCTTCTTCGAACACCTGGAACTCGAGCTGATGGTGCAGTCGGGCCTCACGCCGATGCAGGCGCTCGTGGCTGCGACGGGGAATGCGGCGGCCTGCTGGAACGAGCAGGGCCGGCTCGGCACGATCGCGCCCGGCGCCGCCGCGGACCTCCTGGTCCTCGACGCCAATCCCCTCGACGACATCGCCAATACGCGGCGGCTGAATGCCGTCTACATCGGCGGACGCCGCGTGGATCCGACGACGCGCTGACGCGTTGCGTCAGGCCAGGCCGAGCACGGCCGGGACGTCCGCGATGGATGCGCACAGGTGCGTGTGCGGCGCGGCGGCCAGTCGCGCGCGATCGTGCGCGCCGGACCAGACGCCGATGTTCCACCCGGCCCGGGCGTGGTGTCCGGCCTCGAGGTCCATCACCGTGTCGCCGACATTCGCGACGCGGCCCACATCGATGACGCCCGTGCGCTCCATCGCCCCGTAGATGAGAAACGGGGCGGGCCGCCCCTGGGCCACCTCGTCCCCCGCCACCAGAACGTCGGCCACGGCCGTCCACCCGAGCGCCTCGAGCAGGTGTGACGCCAGCGCACGGTCGAAGCCCGTGTTCAAGGCGACGAGCACGCCCGCGCTCCTGAGGCGCTCGATGGCGTCGAGGGCGCCCGCGATCGGCGCGACCCGCCCCGGAGTGTACGCGTCGAAGAGCCGCGCCTGGAACAGGCCGTAGGCGCGCTCCACCCGCGCGGCGAGATCCGGCCCGGGCGGAAGGAGCGCCTCGACGGCCTGGCGCTTCGTCGCCCCACGCAGCGCCGTGAGGGCGTCCGGCGCGATCGCGACACCCTCGGCGGCGAGCGCCGCGGCGAAGGCCTGGGGCACGGCGTCGTCGGCCTGCACCGTCGTGCCGACGAGATCGAGAACGACGAGGTCCACGCGTCTCATGCGCCCCCCTCGGCCCGGCAGGTCGGGCACCGGGTGTCGGCGAGGTCGACCGACGGTGTGGGGTACCCGCAACCGCGACAGGTCCCGGCCTCCAGACCCCCGGTGTCGCCAGTCGCGTACACGTCGCGCAGAACCTCACGCGCCCGGTCGACGACGGCCACGCACTCCGCGGCCGTGAGCGCGCGCTTGCCCAGCGACCACGAGAACCGGTCGGAGAACGGCGGAAACGTCGGCGCCTCGCCCCACGGCCACGACGGGTCCGCCGAATTGGGGCTCCGTCCGCACAGGTGCAGGTGCAGTCGCCGGTGGGCCGGGCCGGTCTTGGGTCCAGGCGGATCCGCGGCGGGATTCAGCGCCCAGTTCCCGGCGTCCCAGTAGTTCAGACAGCCGCCGGCGAGTTGCGGCAGCGACTCGAGCATCGCCCGCGCCGTGGCCGCCACGAGCCGGGTCCAGTCGAGGAGTTCGGCGTGCGACAGCGCGGTGCGGTCCCAGACGGGCCGCGGCGGATAGACGACCAGCTGGCCGCCGTCCTCCCTGTCGATCATGATCGTCGCCGGATCGGGCAGACTGACGGCGCCGCCCGCCGCGCGGGCCAGCACGTGGGACATGGTGGGACCACTCCTTCGGTCGGCCGCGGCAGCCGCGGTCGATATACTTGCCGCCGACACATGGCCACGTGGCACACGCTCGCGCGGCCCGGCGAGTCGCGGCCGGGGCTCTTCACCGCGGACGAGTATGCCCGTCAGCGGGCCTTCTTCTCAACGCGCGGGGGGTCCACGCCGCTCCAGCGTCTGCCGGCCCTGGCGGCGGCCCTGGGCCTCGGAGCGGTCTGGGTCAAGGACGAAACGGCGCGCTTCGGCCTGCCGGCGTTCAAGAGCCTGGGCGTGGAGTTCGCCGTGGCGGCACTCCAGTCTCGCGGGGGCCTCACGGCCGGTGACACCGTCGTGTGCGCGAGCGCCGGCAACCACGGTCGAGCCGTCGCGCGGGCGGCCCGGCTCGCCGGCCTGCGGGCGCGCATCTATCTCGACGACGCCGTCACGGTGCCCCGCGTCGACGCGATCGCCTCGGAAGGCGCCCTGGTGGTCCGCGTGGCCGGCACCTATGACGACGCCGTCCGCCTCGCGGCCGACGACGCCGCGCGAACCGGCGCGACCGTCGTGTCCGACACGTCGTATGAGGGGTACGAGCAGGTGCCGCGCGACATCATGCTCGGCTACACGCGCGTGATGGACGACGCCGAAGAGCAGTGGGGCGACGATGGTCCACCGGACGTCCTGCTCGTGCAGGCCGGGGTCGGCGGGCTCCTGGCGGCCGTGGCCAGCTGGTCGGCCTGGCGCTTCGGCCAGGCGCGGCCGCGCCTCATCGCCGTCGAGCCGGCGGCGGCCGCGTGCGTGCAGGCGTCGATGCGGGCCGGGCGTCCGACGCGCCTGCCCGGTCCGCTCACGACCATCATGGCCGGCCTGCGGTGCGGCGAGGTGTCGCCGCTGGCCTTCGACAGCGCGCGTGGGCTCGTGGACGGCGCGGTGGCAATCGACGACGCGTCGTGCCGCGCGGCCATGCGGCGCCTGGCCCGGCCCGATGGCGGCGACCCGGCCCTGGCGGTCGGGACGTCCGGCGCCGCGGGCGTCGGGGCGCTCCTGGAGGTCGCCAACGATGCCGGCGCCCGAGCCGCGCTCGGGCTGACGGCTGGGACTCGCGTGATGGCCGTCGCGACCGAGGGCGTCACGGAGCCGGACCTCTGGCGCGAGGTCACGGGCCTGTCTTAGTCCTGCGGGCGCCTCGGTCCCGCCGCCCGTCACGACGTCCACGGCGGAGTTCGGCCGCTGCTGTTCACGCGCGGTCGCGACGTCCCACATCCGGACACGACGCGATGGAACTCCTGATGTTGAAGTCTCGTTCCATCAATAAGTTCGGTCGACACGACGCGTGGCACATCGTTTGGTAATCTCCACACAGGCGCCATCCTTGTGAGGGTGGCCACCGTCTAAGGAGCAACGCGCGCACATGGACATTCAACGCCCGGCCTCGGTAGCCCAGCAGAAGCGGCGGAAGCGGATCATGATCGGCATCGCCGGCGCCCTCCTGGTGGCGGGCGTGTCGGTGGTGCTCGCCCGCCTGAAGCCGGCCGCGCCCACCGTCGAGCGCGCCACCGTCTGGGTGGACACGGTCAAGCGCGGCTCGATGCTGCGCCAGGTGCGGGGACTCGGCACGCTCGTGCCGGTGGACGAGGCCCGGCGGTGGCTCCCGTCGGCCACGCAGGGCCGTGTCGAGCGCATCATCCTGCGGCCCGGGGCCCAGGTCACGCCCGACTCGGTGATCCTCGAGCTGGCGGACCCCCAGCTCCAGCAGCAGCTGCTCGAGGCCGAGAACCAGATGCGCGCGGCGGAAGCGGACCTGGCGAGCCTGCGGGCCCGGCTCGAGACGGAGCGGCTCAACCAGAAGTCGATCGCGGCCACGGTCGACGCCGACTACGAGCAGGCGCGGCTCGAGCGCGAGGTGAACGAAGGCCTCGCCAAGGAAGGCCTGGTCTCGGCGCTCATCCTCAAGCAGTCCACGGTACGGGCCGACTCGCTCCACACGCGGTCGAACCTCGAGAAGGAGCGCGTCGAGGTGGCCGAGGAAAGCGTGCGCGCCCAGCTCCTCGCCCAGCAGGCCCGCGTGGATCAGCTCCGCACCCTGTACAACCTCCGCCGCCAGCAGGTGGACCAGCTCCGCGTCCGCGCCGGCATGACCGGCGTGCTCGAACAGGTACCGGTCGAGGTGGGCCAGCAGGTGGCCCCCGGCACCAACGTCGCCCGCGTCGCCGATCCGAACCGCCTCAAGGCCGAGCTCCGAATCGCCGAGACCCAGGCCCGCGACCTCGCCATCGGCCAGGTGGCGCAGGTGGACACCAGGAACGGAATCATCCCCGGCAAGGTGGCCCGCATCGATCCGGCCGCCCAGAACGGCACCGTCACCGTCGACATCGAGCTGACCGGTGAGTTGCCGCGGGGCGCCCGCCCCGACCTCTCGGTGGACGGCACCGTTGAACTCGAGCGGCTGGACAACGTCTTGTATGTCGGGCGTCCCGCATTCGGACAGGAGAACAGCGCCGTGGGCCTGTTCCTGGTCGATGGCACGACCGGCGAGGCGACGCGCACTCAGGTCCAGCTGGGCGTGAGCTCGGTGAACACCATCGAAGTGAAGGGCGGCGTGAAGGAAGGCGATCAACTGGTGCTGTCGGACATGTCCGCGTGGGACGCGTTCGACCGCGTGCGTTTGCGGTAGCGCGGGCGTCCGGTCCCCGGTCCCCGGTCCCTGGTCTCAACGGCGAAGGAGCGACGATGTCCGAGTCCACCCAGTCCCTCATCAAGCTCGACGGCATCAAGAAGGTCTTCCTGACGGATGAAGTGGAGACGCACGCGCTGTCGGGCATCCACATGGAGATCCAGCGGGGCGAGTACGTCGCGATCTCCGGACCGTCGGGATGCGGGAAGTCGACGCTGCTGGCCATCCTCGGGCTGCTCGACTCGCCCAGCGACGGCCGCTATTTCCTGAACGGCCAGGAGGTGGCGGACCTGCCGATGTCGCAGCGGGCGCGGGTCCGGAACCGCGAGATCGGCTTCATCTTCCAGAGCTTCAACCTCATCGGCGATCTGACGGTGTTCGAGAACGTCGAGCTGCCCCTCATCTACCGCGGCATGAAGTCGAACGAGCGGCGGGAGCGCGTCAACGCTGCGCTGGAGCGCGTGGGCATGGCGCACCGCGCCAAGCACCTGCCCTCGCAGCTCTCGGGCGGCCAGCAGCAGCGCGTCGCCGTGGCCCGCGCCGTGGCCGGCCAGCCGTCGATTCTCCTGGCGGACGAGCCCACGGGCAACCTCGACTCGAAGAACGGCGAGGCGGTGATGGAGCTTCTGCGGGAGCTGCACCGCGGCGGCGCGACCATCTGCATGGTCACCCACGATCCGCGGTACGCCGCTCACGCCGACCGGGCCATCCACCTCTTCGACGGACGCGTCGTGGAGGACAACGTCGCCGCCCCCGTCTAGGGTGACGCGAGGCCGGGCGGCGTGAGCCTCATCGACGACCTCAGGCACGCCGTCCGGGCGTGGCGCCGGGCGCCGGCGTTCGTGGGCCTCGCGCTCGTGACGCTCGCCCTGGGCATCGGCACCACGTCGGCCATGTTCAGCGTGGTCTACGGGGTGCTGCTGCGCCCCCTGCCCTTCCGGGCGCCAGAACGCCTCGTCCAGGTGTGGCACGTGTCCGCGGACGGGCGCCGGGGCAACTTCCCCGCGGGTGCCTTCCATGACCTGCAGCGGGAAGCACGGGGCGTGCGGAATGCTGCGGCATCGATCGGCACGGCGGTCGGCCTCGGCACCGGCGCCGACGCGGCACGCGTGAGCGGCGCCGTCGTCACCACCAACTTCTTCGACGTCCTCGGCGCGACGCCGGCCCTCGGGCGCGCGTTCTCGTCCGCCGCCGACACACCCGGCGGCGACGGCGTCGTGCTCGCGGACGGCGCGTGGCGACAACACTTCGGCGCCGACCCGGCCGTCGTGGGCCGGACCATCCGCCTCGACGGGGTGCCCGCGACGGTCCTGGGCGTGATGGCGCCCGAGTTCGACTACCCGACCGGAGCCCGCGTCTGGCGGCTCCCGGAGCGGTCGGTGCCGGCGCCGCCTCTCGAGGTCGAGGGCGACCCCGAGACCAACCGCGACGTCGGGTACCTCGACGTCGTCGCCCGGCTGACCGACGGCGTGTCGGTGCGGGAGGCCGAGGCGGACCTCCGCGTGCTGGGCACGACGCTGGCCGAGCGATACCCCGACACCGACAAGAACGAGGGATTCGCGCTGACGCCCGTGCACGAAGCCCTCGTCGGCGATGCCCGCCCCTCGCTCCTCGTCCTGTTCGGGGCGGTCGGCCTGGTGCTGCTCATCGCCTGCACCAACCTGGCCGGGCTGCTCGTGGCCCGGGCCCTCGGCCGGCGCCGCGAGTTCGCGGTGCGGACCGCGCTGGGCGCCGGCGGTCCCCGGCTCGTGCGTCAGCTGCTCGCCGAAAGCCTCCTCCTCGCCCTCGCCGGCGGACTGCTGGGCGTGGTCGCTGGCGTCTGGCTCCTCGACGGCCTTCGCGCGCTGCTGCCCGAGTCGATGCCGCGGGCGGCCGAGATCCGGCTGGACGCGGCGGCCGTGACCTTCGCCTTCGCCGTGTCGGCCCTGGTCGGCCTCGCGTTCGGCGCCGTGCCCGCGTGGTGGTCGACCCGCCAGGACGCGGCCTCCGCCCTGCACGACGGCGGCCGGACGTCGACCGGCGGCCGGCAGCGGGGACGACGCGCCCTGGTCGTCGCGCAGGTCGCCTTGGCGGTCGTCCTGCTGGCGGGTGCCGGCGTCATGGTGAAGTCGCTCGTGTCGCTGCAGCGGCGCGACATCGGATTCGCGCCGGAGGGCGTCGTCACGCAGCAGATCGTCCTGCCGCAGGCCCGCTTCGACAACGCGGCGCAGGTGCGCTTCTTCCGTCAGGTCACCGAGCGCTTGCGCCAGGACCCGCGCGTCAGCGCGGCGACCGTGGTCTTCCCCACGCCGCTCGTCAACAACCAGGCGAACGCCTCGGTGCGGCTCGACCGCCCACGTCCCGGCGATCCGTCCGATCGCGAGTACCGCGTCCGGCTGGCCTCCATCGGCCGGCAGTACTTCGCGACGCTGGGCATTGCGTTCGTGGCGGGACGGGATTTCGAGGCGCGGGATCTCGCCGAGGACGCCCACGCCCTGATCGTGAACCGCACGCTGGCGGAGCACCTGCTCGGCGGCGGGGACGTCCTGGACCGGCGCATCGGCTTCGGCGAGGACGCGTCCGACGCCTACCGCGTGATCGGCGTGGTGGCCGATGCGGCGGCCGCGTCGCTCGACGCCGACCCGGATCCCACCGTGTACCTGCCCTTCACGCAGCTCACGCTGCCGTTCATGCGGCTGATGGCGCGCGGGCGCGGCCCGGACGCGGGCATCCGCGATGCGATCGTGACGGCCGTGCGCACCGAGGCGCCGGACCTGGCGCTGGACCCGGCCGAGCCCCTGACCGACGTCGTCCGCGCGGCCGCGGACGAGCCGCGCTTCCGCGCGCGGCTGTCGGCGGTGTTCGCGGCGGTGGCCCTCGCCCTGGCGTCGCTCGGGCTCTACGGCCTGCTGACCGTGTCGGTCGCGGCCAGGACGCGCGAGTTCGCCACCCGCCTCGCCCTCGGGGCGACGCCGGCCGCGATGCGCGCGGGCGTCCTCAGGGAAGGGCTCGTGCTCACGGGCCTCGGGCTCGCCACCGGCGTGGCCGTGGTGGTCGCGCTCGGCCGGCTCGTCAACCGGCTGCTCTTCCACACGACGACGGCCGATCCCGTCATCCTCGGCGGCCTGGCCGCCCTCATGCTCGTGGCCTCCGCGGCCGCGTGCTATCTTCCCGCCCGGCGTGCCACGTTGGTCGATCCCATGACCGCGCTTCGCGCCGACTAGGCGTCCCCATCGCCGCGCCTGGCGCGGCCCCGTCCCCTGGAAGGTCCATGATTCGCCTGTCCAACATCGAGAAGTCCTACCGTCACGGCGTGACGCAGACCTTCGTGCTGCGCCGCGTCTCTGTCGACATCGCCCAGGGCGACTTCGTGTCGATCATGGGGCCGTCGGGCGCCGGCAAGAGCACGCTGCTCCACATCCTCGGCATGCACGACTCGGCGTGGCAGGGCGAGTACTGGCTGCACGACCAACCCGTGCACGCCGTCTCGCAGAAGGACCGGCTGAAGCTCCAGAAACAGCACATCGGGTTCGTCTTCCAGAGCTACCACCTGCTCGACAACCTCACCGTCTACGAGAACATCGATCTGCCGCTCTCCTACCGCGACGTCAAGCGGAGCGACCGCCAGGGCATGGTCGGCGACATCCTCGACCGCTTCAACATCGTTGGCAAGAAGGACCTCTACCCGAACCAGCTCTCGGGCGGCCAGCAGCAGCTGGTCGCCATCGCGCGCGCCGTCGTCGCCAATCCGTCGATCATCCTGGCCGACGAACCGACCGGAAATCTGCACTCGGATCAGGGCCGCGAGATCATGGAGCTCTTCGCGCGGCTCAACGAGCAGGGCACGACCATCGTGCAGGTGACGCACTCGGAGGCGAACGCGGCCTTCGGCCGGCGGGTGATCCGCCTGAAGGACGGGTGGGTGGTGGATGCCGCCTGACGTCCCGTCCCGCGTCCTCATCGGCGACGACCAGGCCGATGTCCTGGAAGCGCTGCGCCTGCTGCTGAAGCCGGAGGGCTACGTCGTCGACACCGCGTCGTCGCCGGGCCAGGTGGCGCGGGCGCTGGAACTGAAGGATTACGACGTCGTCCTCATCGACCTGAACTACTCGCGCGACACGACGTCGGGCGAGGAAGGCCTCGACCTCCTGCGACGGATCCGCATGGCGGACGAGTCGCTGCCGGTCGTCGTCATGACGGCCTGGGGCTCGGTGGACGTCGCCGTCGAGGCCATGCGGCGGGGCGCCCGGGACTTCATCCAGAAGCCCTGGGACAACGAGCGGCTGCTCGCGATCGTCCGGACGCAGACCGAGCTCGGCCGGGCCATCCGGCTGGGCCGCCGCCTCGAGCTCGCCAACCAGGCGCTGATGGCCGACGGCCGCTCGCCCATCCTGGCCGAGTCGGCCGCCATGCGGCCCGTACTCGACGTGATCGCCCGCGTGGGCCCATCCGACGCCAACGTGCTCGTCAGCGGCGAGAACGGGACGGGCAAGAGCCTCGTCGCCCAGGCCCTCCATGCCGTGTCGCCGCGCCACGCCCGGCCGATGGTGACCGTCAACGCGGGCGGCATGGCCGAAGGCGTCTTCGAGAGCGAGCTCTTCGGCCACGTGAAGGGCGCCTTCACCGACGCGAAGGCCGATCGGGTGGGCCGATTCGAGCTGGCCGACGGGAGCACGCTGTTCCTCGACGAGATCGCCAACGTCCCGTCCAGCCAGCAGGCCAAGCTGCTGCGCGTGATCGAGACCGGCGAGTTCGAGCGCGTGGGCTCCTCGCGCACCCGCAAGGTGGACGTCCGGATCGTCTCGGCCACCAACGCCGACCTGAACGCGGAGGTGGAGACCGGCCGGTTCCGCCAGGACCTGCTCTTCCGTCTGAACACGATCGAGATCGCGCTGCCGCCGCTGCGCGACCGCCGCGAGGACATCCCGCTCCTGGCGCGGCACTTCCTCACCCAGCACGCCCAGCGGTACCGCAAGCACGTGACCGGCTTCGAGGCCGCGGCCCTGCAGGTGCTGGCCGACCACCGCTGGCCGGGCAACGTGCGCGAGCTGGACCACGCGATCGAGCGCGCCGTGCTCATGACGCAGTCGACGGTCGTGCGCGCGGCCGACCTGGGCCTGCGCGTGGACCCGTCGTCGGCGGGGCGGCTCGAGGACATGAGCCTCGAGGACGTCGAGGCGTTCCTCATCAAGAAGGCGATGGCCCGCTACGGCAACGTCAGTCACGCCGCGCGCGCCCTGGGCCTCTCGCGCAGCGCCCTCTACCGGCGCCTCGAGCGCTACAAGCTGTAACCTAGCGCCGGCCGGCCCGGGCACGCGGGCCGCCGGTGCGACCATGAGCCGCTTCCGCTTCGATCGCCACGCCATCGCCCTCGCGCTCGTCGCGGCGGCGCCGCCGCTCGCCGCGGCGCTGCTCCTCCTCTGGACGGGCGACTACTCGGCGAAGCTCCGGTGGACGGCGGCCCTCGTGCTGGGCGCGACGACGTTCGGGGCGCTTGCGGCGCTCCAGGCGCACATCGTCGCGCCGCTCCAGACCCTGGCCAACCTCATCGCCGCCCTGCGCGAGGACGACTTCTCGATCCGGGGCCGCGGCTCGGCGGCGGGCGATCCGCTGGGCGACGTCATGAGCGAGGTGAACGCCCTTGCCGAGACCCTGCACGAGCAGCGCCTCGGCGCGGTCGAAGCGACGGCGCTGCTCCGGACCGTGATGGAGCAGATCGACGTCGCCGTCTTCGCGTTCGATCCCGACCAGCGGCTGCAGCTCGTGAACCAGACGGGCGAACGACTGCTCGGGCGGCCCGCCGAGCAGGTGCTGGGCCGCCTCGCCGCGGAGCTGTCGCTCGAACAGTGGCTGGGCGACGCGCCGGGCGTCGTGGCCGTGGATCTGCCCGGCGGCTCCGGACGCTGGGACGTGCGGCACACGACCTTCCGCCTCGGGGGCCAGCGCCACGACCTGCTGGTGGTGTCCGACGTGAGCCGGCCGCTGCGCGAGGAGGAACGCCAGGCCTGGCAGCGCCTCATCCGCGTGATCGGCCACGAGCTGGGCAACTCGCTGGGCCCGATCAAGTCGATTGCCGGGTCGCTCGACGGCCTGCTGCAGCGCGATCCGCCGCCGGCCGATCTGGCCGACGACCTGCGCCGGGGCCTGCAGGTGATCGGCTCCCGCGCCGACGCGCTGGGCCGCTTCACGGCCGCCTACGCGAAGCTGGCCAAGCTGCCGCCCCCGCGCCTGGCGCCGGTGGTCCTGAAGCCGCTCGTGCTGCGCGTGGCCGGCCTGGAACGGCGGGTCGCCGTCGCGGTGCGTCACGGACCCGACGTCACGGTCAGGGCCGACGGCGATCAGCTCGAGCAGCTGCTCATCAACCTGCTCAAGAACGGGGCCGAGGCCACGCTCGAAACGGGCGGCCACGGCGTGGTCATCGGCTGGCAGCGGACGGCGCGCGGGGTCGAGGTGTGGGTGGACGACGACGGACCCGGACCGCCGAAGACGTCGAACCTGTTCGTGCCGTTCTTCACCACCAAGGCCGGCGGATCCGGCATCGGCCTCGTCCTGTGCCGGCAGATCGCCGAGGCGCACGGCGGCACGCTGTCGCTCGATCCCGGCGCGGGCGGCACCGGCTGTCGCGCCACGCTGACCTTACCGATATGACGGGTGCGCCCCGACCGGGCGCATCCATGTCCGTCCCCCGCGCCTGGGTCTGTCCGTCGTGCGAGCGGCGCGTGCCGCCGCATGTCGCCGTGTGCCGATGCGGCGCACGGCAGGACGACGTGTCGGCGCCCGCGGGACCCGGCGAGGTCGTCGTGGCCGACCCGACCGTCGACGAGGACGAAGGCCCCGGCCGATCCGTGCCCCTCTGGACGGTGCCCGTCGCCTCGGTCCTGGCGATTGTCCTGTGGAACGTGACCCGGCCCGGACCGCCGCCCACGAACGCCCAGGTGCCTACGCTTCAGGACGCGGTGGCGGCGCCGCCCCCCGCCGAGCAACGCGCTCCGGCCGTGCCGGCGCCGGGCGTTGCCCCTCCAGAGGCGCTGGCCAGCCTGCGCATCGAGCGGCCCCTGCCCCCGCCGGCCGAGCCCGCGTCCGGTCACGCGGCCCTCGAAGACGTCGTGGCGCAGGCCCTCGGTGGCGTGGTCATGATCGAGACCTCGGCCGGCCGCGGCACGGGGTTCTTCGTGGCCGCGGATCTCGTCGTCAGCAACGACCACGTCGTGGGCCGCGACACCGTGGTCACCGTGCGGATGAACGACGGCTCGACGAGGCGCGCGACCGTGGAGCGCACGGCGCCGGAGGTCGATCTCGCCCTCGTGCGCGTGCCGCCGGAGGGCGCGGGCGCGACGATTCTCACGCTGGGCCGGGCGGGCGATGCGCGCGTCGGGCAGGAAGTGATCGCCATCGGGTCGGCGCTTGGCCTGCAGAGCACGGTCACCCGAGGCATCCTGAGCGCGAAGCGCCGGTCGGGCGCGGTCGCGATGCTGCAGACCGACGCCGCGATCAACCCCGGGAACAGCGGCGGGCCGCTGCTCGATCGCGACGGCGTCGTCCTGGGCGTCACCACGCTGAAGATGGCCGGACAGGCCGAGGGTCTGGGCTTCGCGGTCGCCGCGGATCACGTGCGCGCCCTCCTCGACGGTCGGCCC
This sequence comes from Vicinamibacterales bacterium, assembly GCA_041394705.1. Classification (GTDB taxonomy): domain Bacteria; phylum Acidobacteriota; class Vicinamibacteria; order Vicinamibacterales; family UBA2999; genus CADEFD01. Next base: position 15,563 of record JAWKHS010000023.1, on the reverse strand, counting down.
ACCACGGGCTCGGGCACGCCGATGCCGGCACCGTCGCCCCCGCCCTCGCAGGCAGGCCCGCCGGTGGGCACGCAGGCCGACACCGGAGGCGACGATCGGCGCGCCGCGAACCTGGCGGCGCTGGACCGCGAGCTCGACACCCTCGCCAGACACGCCGCGCAGGTGGACGACCGATGGGCGCGGTTCGACGAGCTGTGCCGGCCCTCGGCGGTTCGCGACGGCGACCGCCCCTGGTTCGGCCTGGCCGAGCGGCCGACGAGCTACAGCGGCCGGGACCGCAGCTGCGCGGCGTGGCTGCGGGATCTCGAGACGATGAGCCGGGAGTTCTCGCAGGCGATGCGCGCGCTGGGCGAGTCGACGCGACGTGCGGGGCTGTATCCGGGTGACCTGCGCGAGCGGCGCCGGCAGCACCGGCTGGACTGGACGGGATTCGATCGCTGAGCGGACCGCGCCCGATCGCGCCCGCGGCTCAGACCACGACGATGCGCCCCTCGGCCGCGCGCCGAAGGCGATCCCACACCGCCGCGCCCAGGCCGAGCGGTTCCGGCCCGGCGGCCAGGATCACGTGGACGCCGGCGTCGTCGAGGCGCCGCAAGGCCGCGAACAGGGCGCGCGCCGCGGCCTCGGGCCGCCGCCACGGGCCGAGGCTCTCGACGACCACACGCCCGCCCGACGCCGCGGCTGCCACCGCGGGCGCCAGGGCGACGAGCACCTCGTCCGGCGCCAGGATGCCCAGACGCACCCCGGCCCCGACCTGCTGTCGTGCGTCCCGCGCGAGGCGTCCCGCCACGGCATCGGGCGCGCCCGAGAAGGCCGTGAGCCGCGCCGCCGGGGCGTAGTGGCGCAGGAGCTGTCCCGGCGCCACCTGCGCCTCGGCCGGCGAGGCCGCCACGTGCAGGGCGGCGGCGACGTCCGGGACGACGCGCGCGAGCGCTTCGATCGGCACGCCGCCGGCCCGGCGCACGACCGGCGGATCGGCCACGCAGTCCACGATCGTGGATTCCACGCCGATCGAGGTCGGCCCGGCATCCACGACGAGATCGATCCGGCCGTCGAGATCGGCGAGGACGTGCGCGGCCGTCGTCGGGCTGGGACGGGAGAAGCGGTTCGCGCTCGGCGCCGCGACGGGGACCGCGGCCGCCTCGAGGATCGCGCGCGCCACCGGATGGTCGGGCACGCGGACGGCGAGCGTGTCGAGTCCGGCGGCCACGACGGCCGGCACGCTCGGCGCCCTCGGCACGACGAGCGTGAGCGGACCGGGCCAGAAGCGGGCGGCCAGCGCCTGGGCCGCGGGCGGGACGCGGGCGCTCACCGCGGCGAGGTCCGACGGGGCGGCCACGTGGACGATGAGCGGGTCGGTGGCCGGTCGTTCCTTCGCGTCGAAGATGCCGGCGACCGCGGCGGCGTCGAGCGCGGCGGCCCCGAGGCCGTAGACCGTCTCGGTCGGGAACGCCACCAGCCCGCCGGCCCGGATCACGTCCGCCGCCAGCGCCACCGCCTCCGGCGCCGGCTGGTTCGGATCGACCACCACGACACGGGTCGCCCGCACGCGGCGCGGCGTCATGGCCGCAGCGGCGCTCCCGCGCCGGCACGCCGCGCGCGCACGATGAACTCGACGACGCGCGAGTAGCTCCTGATGCCTTCGTCGACGCCCTGGGCGCGAAGGTAGCGGTCGTAGACGCGCCAGCCGGCACGCTCGACGAGATCGACCCGCCAGCGCGTCGCGCGCTCCGCGATCGCCGCCAGGTCCCGCCGCGGTCCGTCGGCCAGGCGATCGAGGGCCGACCGTCGCGCGTCGCCGCCCACCTGCCGCGCCGTCTCGGACAGCACGAACAACCAGCCGCTGTACCGCAGCAACGGGTGCTCCGACGCGGTCACCGAGAGCCAGGCGACGAAGTTCGCATCCGCCTCTGGCGCGTAGCCCGACAGGTGGGCCCACTCGTGGGCGAGGACGAACGGCCGCTCGACGGCAAGGAGATCGGGGTTGAGCAGCGTCTCGAGCGCGAGCGGCGCCGTCAGGCCGTCCACGCCGGCCGCGCGGAAGTAGGGCGCCAGGATCGTCGGCTTCGGACGTCCAGGCACGGTGGGGACGGGCCGTCCCTGGCGCGCCTCGACCGCATGCAGCGCGCGCGCCACCGCGTTGTCCGCCGCGCCGGCGTCGGCGGCGTGCGCGGGCGCGTACTCGTCGTTGGCGCCGTCCACGGCGAGTGCCAGGAGCGAGGCGACGTCGGCATCGCTCGGAGGCCCCGCGGGCAGCCCGAGGCGCACGTCGAGCGGCGGCCGCGCGTAGTTGAGGCCCCAGGCGCCGAGGAACCAGAGGTACCCGGCGGCGCCGACCGCGCCTGTCGCGAGCAGCGCCGCACCGAGCGGTGCCACCGTCCCGCGCGTCCAGGCCGCGCGCGCCGCCGCCGTCCACCACCAGAGGCACCACGCGGCCGCCGCCACGATCACGACGTCGAACAGCGCCACGGGCACCATGTTCGAGGCCGTCGTCACGAGGCGCTGGAGCGCGGGATAGAGGCGCCGTCCGTAGTACTGCTCGACGAGATCGGCGGGGCGAGGGACGACGGCCGCGGCGAGGCCGGCGACGACGAGCGCGGTCCGGGCGGCGGGGACGAAGCGCGGTGCGGCAGGGCGGACGCGACGGACCACGGCCGCGGCCTTGTCGCTCAGGGCAGCGTCACCGACACTTCGTTCGACGCCGCGCTGGTCCCGCACGCGTTGCGGGAGTAGACGCGGAGGAAGAACGTGCCGGGCACGCCCTCGCGCTCGGTGCTCGTCGCGCTGCCGGCGATGATGTAGGTCGCCACGTCGTTCTTCCCGGCGCCCGACCCGGCCTCGAGCACGTAGGACGTCGGGGACTCCGTGCCCACCGGCTCGTGCCACGTCATCCGCGCCCGAAGGTTCGGCAGCTTCTCCACCGCAAAACCGGTCGGCGGCTGGGGCGGGGTCTCGCAATCGAACTGCCGGGAGCCGGCGCGCTGCTGTCCCGTGCGCACCACCCAGAGCCCGATGAGCACGACCGCCGAGACGACGATCACGACCGAGAGCACGCCGTTCTTGTTCATCGCTGGTAGGGCACGGGCCGGGGCGCCGTCGCCCCGGGACTCCGGAAGGTGGGGAAAGTGGTCGGGATGCCGGGATTCGAACCCGGGACCTCCTGCACCCCAAGCAGGCGCGCTAGCCAGGCTGCGCTACATCCCGATTGACGCCGCACGAATCGTCCTCGCTACCGCTTGCCGCGGCGAGCGGGCTTGACGATCTCGCCGGGCCCCGTCGCGGCCGGGGCCGCCACGAGCTGGAAGCCCCCGGGGTCCAGGGGCTTGTCGAGCATGGCCAGCAGCGCGACCAGCCCGTCTCGAATCGAGCGTAGCCGCGTCCGCGTCGCCGCGTCGACCAGCGAGAACTCCACCGACGTTCCGTCACTCGCCGCCTCTTCGAGCCGGCGGCGAGCTCCCGACAAGGTCAATCCTTCGCCCTTGACGAGCTCCCGAATCTGCAGGACCCGCTCGACGTCGGCCCGGCTGTAGGTCCTCGCTCCCCCCGCTGTGGACTGGCCGAGGTCGGCGAATTCCGTTTCCCACGAGCGCAGCTCGTACGGCTGCACCTGCGCCAGCTGGCACACGTCGGCGGCCCTGAAGCGCTCGGGTTTCGGAGCGGCCATTCGCGTCGTCTCCTCCAATCGGCACCGTGACGCCGACCGGCGGAAGGCCGCAGTATAGCACGCAGGATCAGGCCCGTTCCGCCTCGGCGCCGCGGCGGGTCCGGCGGCGGACGTGCAGGCGGATGGGCGTGCCCGAGAACCCGTACTCGTCGCGCAGGCGGTTGGTCACGTAGCGCTGGTAGGAGAAATGGAGCGAGGCGGCGACGTTCGTGAAGAGGACGAACGTCGGCGGCGCCACGCCGGTCTGGGCCGCGAACAGCACGCGCACCGGCCGCCGCACGTCGGCCACCGGCGGCTGGGCCGCCGTGATTTCTCGCACGAACCGGTTCAGTTCGGGCGTGGCGATCCGCCGGCGGCGCTCCACGGCCACGCGGTCGATGAGCTCGAGCAGCCGCTGCGTCCGCTCCCCCGTCTTGGCCGACAGGTGGACGATCGGCGCATAGTCCAGGAACGGGAGGCGGCGCCGCACCTCGTCGTCGATGGCCTCGGCGGCCTCCTGCGTCCGGTCCTCCCGGAGATCCCACTTGTTGAGGGCGATGACGATGCCCCGCCCGGCCGCGTCGGCCTCGCCGGCGATGGCCGCGTCCTGGTCGGCGGCGCCCGCCATCGCGTCGATGACGAGCACGACGACGTCGGCATCGGCGATGGCCCGGCGGGCCAGCATGACGCTCAGCGACTCGAGCGCCCCGCCGCGGGCCACCCGCCCCGCTTTCCGGATGCCGGCCGTGTCCACGATCCGGACCTTCTTGCGATGCCAGGTGAAGACGGCGTCCACGGGATCCCGGGTCGTCCCCGGCACCGGCGACACGATGGACCGCTCCTCGTGCAGCAACTGATTGACCAGCGACGACTTCCCGGCGTTGGGACGGCCGACGATGGCGACCTTGAGCTCGGCAGGACGATGGGCCCCGTGTCGTGCCTCTTCGTCGGACGGCTCGGCGGCGTCGGCCGACGCCCCGTGCGGAAGCCGGCGGCGCACCTCGTCGAGCAGGTCGGCCACGCCGGTGCCGTGCTCGGCGCTCACTTCGAAGACCGGGTCGAAACCGAGGCGGTAGAGCTCCAGCACGCCGGCGGCCGCGCGCCGGTCGTCGATCTTGTTGATGACCAGCAGGACCGGGGTGCCACTCGTCCTGACCGCCGACGCGATCTCCTCGTCGCCGGACACCAGTCCCTCGCGGCCGTCCACGACGAAGATCAGGAGGTCGGCGTCGCCGATCGCCCGGTGCCCCTGCTCGACGACGAGTTCGTGCAGGGGATCCTGGCTGCTGCCGAAGAGGCCGCCGGTGTCGACGACCATGAAGCCGCCCTCCGCCGCCGGCACGGGCTGGGCCAGGGCGTCACGCGTCGTCCCCGCGATGGGGGTCACGATGGCGCGCCTGGTGCCGGTCATCCGGTTGAACAGCGTGGATTTGCCGACGTTCGGGCGTCCGACGAGCACGACGGTGGGCAGATGACGGGCCACGGGCGGGGCAAGTGTAGCGCGTCGGCGGCGGGGCAGCCGGCCGAGCCGGAGCCTGCCGTCGAGATTGACAGTCTAAGTCTCTCTATCTATGCTGGTTATCGCTTTCGAGGAGTCCCCGCCCCCACGATGATCAAAGTGGACATCGTCAACGAAGTCTCGCGCCTGGCCGAGATCACCAAGGTCAAGGCGGAGCTGGCGGTGGACGCCGTGTTCGACGCCATGCGCCTCTCCATGCAGCGGGGCGAACGCATTGAGCTGCGGGGCTTTGGCGTGTTCCAGGTAAAGCCCCGGAAGCGCGGCATCGGCCGGAACCCGCGGACCGGCCGCGAAGTGAAGATCCCGCCTGGACGCACGATCCGGTTCAAGCCCGGCAAGGACCTCCAGAACATCGGCTAGCGAAGCCGGCGGGACGATGTCCACGGCCCCGGCGCTCCCCGTGATGCCCCTGCCTCCCGTCCGTCCCGCCCGGCGGTGGGTGCTGCCCGCGCTGGCCCTGGCCGCCACGTTCCTGGCGACCACCTTTTTCGGGGGCTGGCACTACATGGCGTTCATGGCCGACCTCGGGCAGCCTCCCCCGCGGCTCTCCTACGGCGACGCGGCCTTCTGGCTGGGCGGCCTCTGGTTCAGCCTGCCGGTCCTGGCGATCCTGGGCACCCACGAGGCCGGACACTACATCGCCTGCCGGCGCTACGGCGTGGATGCATCGCTGCCCATGTTCCTGCCCGCCCCCCTGCCGCTCACCGGGACGTTCGGGGCGTTCATCCGCATCCGCGACGTGATCCCGAACAAGCGGGCGCTCTTCGACATCGGGGCCGCGGGGCCGTTCGCGGGCTTCGTCGTCGCGGTGCCGCTCCTGATCCTGGGCCTGGCGAAGTCACGCCTCGTGCCGATGCCGCATCACGTCGAGATGCTCGCGCTGGGCCGGCCGCTCATCTACCAGCTCGTGCAGCAGATCCTCTGGGGCCCCACGCCTGACGGGCAACTGCTCCACCTGCACCCGATCGCGCGGGCCGCGTGGTTCGGACTGCTGGCCACGGCCCTCAACCTGTTCCCGATCGCCCAGCTCGACGGAGGCCACGTCGCCTACGCCGTCTTCGGCAGTCGCGCGCGATGGATCACGCTCGCCACGGCCGCCGCCGTCCTGGGTCTCACCTTCGTGTCGGCCAGCTGGCTCGCCTGGGCGTTCCTGGTGGTGGTGACGCTGCTCACGGCCGGCATCTCGCACCCGCCCACCGGCGACGACCACGTCCCGCTCGGCCGCCGTCGCACCGTGCTGGCCCTGGCGGCGGCGCTCGTCTTCGTCCTGTGCTTCACCGCGGCGCCGGTCGAGGAGGTGGACGCGATCGACGCGGCGCCGTCGGTGACGGCGCACTGAGATCGTCCACCGCTACAGCATCGACACCGGATCGATGTCCACGACCGTCCGCCTCGCCAGCGACGGATGCGCGGTCAGCGCGTCCCTGAGCGCGGCGTTCATGGCACGCCGGTCCCCCCCCTTCAGGAAGAACTGCGCCCGGTGCTCGCCCCGCAGACGCGTCAGCGGCGCCGGCGCCGGCCCGAGCAGCGCCACGGGACGCTCCGCCAGCCGCGCCGCCACGTCGCGCGCGAGCACGCGCGCGGCATCCAGTGCCCGCTCCAGCGTCGAGCCGCGGACCACCACGTTCGCCATCGCCGTCACCGGGGGGTACCGCAGCGCGGTCCGGTACTCGAGTTCCTTTTTGACGAACGTGTCGTAGTCCTGGGCACAGCCGCAGCGCACGGCGTAGTGCGAGGGAAACACCGTCTGCACGAAGGCCTCGCCGGGCCGGTCGCCGCGACCGGCGCGCCCCACGACCTGCGTGATGAGCTGAAAGGTCCGCTCGGCGGCGCGAAAGTCCGGCACGCCGAGCCCGACGTCCGCCGACACGACGCCCACGAGCGTGACCCGCGGAAAATCGTGGCCCTTCGCAATCATCTGGGTGCCGACGAGCACGTCCAGCTCGTGCCGGGCGAAGCGGGCGAGGATGGCCGTCAGGCTGCCCCGGGTCGAGACCGTGTCGCGATCCACCCGGCCGATCCGCGCGGCCGGGAACCGCGCGGCGAGATCCTGCTCGACCTTCTCGGTGCCGACCCCGAGGTGCTCGAGGTACGGCGCCGCGCAGCGCGGGCACGCGGACGGCACCGCCGCCGAGTGCCCGCAGTAGTGGCAGCGCGCCCGGGCCCGCGGCGGCGTGCCGTGCACGGTCATCGAGACGCTGCAGTGGGGGCACTCCACGGTCCCACCGCACTGCCGGCACAGGACGGCCGACGCGATGCCGCGGCGGTTGAGCAGCACGAGCGCCTGTTCGCCCGCGGCGAGGCGCGCGGTCAGGGCCTCGACCAGAGGCCGGCTCAGGGCCACGTCGGTGCCGGCCTCCGCCCACTCCTCGCGCATGTTCACGACGCGCACGTCGGCCAGGGGCCGATCGGCCACCCGGCGATCGAGCGTGACGCGGACGTAGCGTCCGCGCTCGGCGTTGTGGAACGACTCGAGCGACGGCGTCGCCGACCCCAGGACGACGAGCGCGTCGTGGCGGCGCGCCCGCACGACCGCCACGTCGCGCCCGTGATAGCGCGGCGACTCGTCCTGCTTGTACGACGTGTCGTGCTCTTCGTCCACCACGACGAGCCCGAGGCGCTCGAGCGGCGCGAAGACCGCCGACCGCGTCCCGACCACCACGTCCACCGAGCCGGCGCGCACGCGGTGCCACTGGTCGTGGCGCTCCCCCACCGAGAGTCCGCTGTGCTGGATGGCCACCCGGTCGCCGAACCGCGCGCGCACGCGGCCGGCCAACGCGGGCGTGAGCGCGATCTCGGGGACGAGGAGCAGCGACTGCCGGCCCTGGCGGCGCACCCGCTCGGCAAGGGCGAGGTAGATCTCGGTCTTGCCGCTGCCGGTGACGCCGTGCAGGAGGGCGGCGTGGAACCCGGCGGCATCGGCGAGCGGTCCGAGCACGTCCAGCGCCCGCGCCTGATCCGCCGTCGGCACCGGCGGCGTCAGGTCGCCCAGCGTCTGCGCGTGAACGGCGAACGGATCGCGCTCGACGGTCTCGTGGTCGATGGCGACGAGGCCGAGCTGCACGAGACGCGCGATCGCCGCGCCCGACACGCCTCGGCCGGCGAGCTCCGCGGTCGGCAGGCCGGAGGGCGCGCCGGCGAGGAGCCCGAGCGCCTCGCGCTGGCGGGCCCCCAGACGCGCCTCGCGCGGCGCGTCGCCCGGCGGCGCACAGGCGGGCGTCGCCTCCGCGACGCCCGCCACGTCCATGCCCAGCGCGGTGAGGCGCGCGACCCGGCGGCGCCGGAAGGTGTGCTGGTCGCCGGTCAGCACCCGCGGCGGCAGCGCGGTCGCGAGCACGTCGCCCGGTCCCGCGAGGTAGTAGTCGGCCACCCAGGTCGCCAGGGCCACGAGCGAGGCGGGAACGAACGCGCGGGCGTCGCGCACGGCCGTCACCTCGCGGAGCACGATCGGCGGCGGCGGCGCCGGAACGTCGGTGGCGACGACGATGCCCGTCAGGCGCCGGGGGCCGAGCGGCACGTCCACGCGCGCGCCGACGACGGGCGCGGGCGCGTCCGCGGGCCACGCGTAGGTGAGCACGTCGAGCGCCGGGACAGGCACGGCGAGGCCCACGGCGCGCCGCGCGGGAGCGACGAGGTCCGCGCGTGGACCGGCGGCCGGGGTCACGCTACCCCTGCAGGAGGTCGCGGACCTTCTTCATGTCCTCCCAGACCTCGCGCTTGGCCGGGGGATTCCGCAACAGGTACGCCGGATGGAACGTGGGGATGAGCGACGCGCCGCGGAAGTCGAACACGCGGCCCCGCAGCCGCGTGATGGGTTCGGTGGAGCGCAGCAGCGACTGCGCCGCGAACTTTCCGAGCGCCACGACGATGCGCGGCTGGATGGCCTCGATCTGGCGGAACAGGTACGGCTCGCACGTGTCCACTTCGTCGATCTCGGGGTTGCGGTTGCCGGGTGGGCGGCACTTGATCACGTTGGCGATGTAGACCTGCTCCCGCGTCAGCCCGATCGCCTCGATGATCTTCGTGAGGAGCTGTCCGGCCCGGCCGACGAAGGGCTCGCCCTGGCGGTCCTCGTCTTCGCCAGGCGCCTCGCCCACGAACATCAGGCGCGCCTGGGGACTGCCGACGCCGAAGACCACCTGCCGCCGGCCCAGCGTGTGCAGCTTGCAGCGGGTGCACGCCGGTCCGATCTCGGCCTTGAGGTCCGCCAGCGCCTCGGCCGCCGGGCGGCCGGGCCCGGCACTCGGCGCGTCCTCGACGCCGCCGGGCACGGCGGGCCCGCGCGTGGCGTCGTCGGCCGGGCCGGCGCCCTGCCGCGTCCGCCATTCCGGCGCGCGGCTCACGCCCTCCACCCCCAGGTCGCGGAGGAACTCCAGATGTGCGTGCAGGGCATCGCGGTCCATCAGCGCGGCGCCCCGGCGGGCGCGACACCGAGGAGGCCCTCGACGCGGTCGAGGAGCCGCGCCGCCACCTCCGCCTTGGTCAGGAGGGGCAGCGACTCCCTGCCACGGTCGTCCATCAACGTCACGATGTTCGTCTCCACTTCGAAGCCGGCGCCCGCCTGGCTCACGTCGTTGGCCACGATGAGATCGATGCTCTTCCGCCGGCGTTTCGCGTCGGCGTGGTCCAGCACGTCGTGGGTCTCGGCCGCGAACCCGACCAGCACCGGCCGGCCGGCGGCCCGGGACGGCAGGGCGCCGAGCGTCGCCAGGATGTCGGCGGTCCTGGTGAGCGACACGGTCCAGCCGCCGTCGGACTTGGCGACCTTCTGCGCGGCCACCTGTTCCGGGGTGTAGTCGGCGACGGCCGCCGCCATCACGACCACGTCCACCCCGGCGGCGCGCGGCAGCACGGCGTCCAGCATCTGCGCGGCGCTCCGCACGCGCACCACGTCCACGCCCGCCGGGAGATCGAGATGCGTGGGCCCGGTCACGAGCGTCACCTCGGCGCCGCGGCGGCGCGCCTCGTCCGCCACGGCGTAGCCCATCCGCCCGCTCGACCGGTTGCCGATGAACCGCACCGGGTCCAGGTCCTCGAAGGTCGGCCCCGCGGTCACGAGCACACGGCGGCCCGTCAGCGGTCCGGGCCGGCCGAGCAGCGCGTCGGCCGCGGCCACCACCTCCTCGGGCTCCGCGAGCCGGCCCTTGCCCACCCATCCGCACGCCAGATATCCCTCGCCGGGCGCGACCAGGCGGACCCCGCGCGCGGTCAGGGTCGCCAGGTTGGCCGCCACCGCCGGGTGCGCCAGCATGTTCGTGTTCATGGCCGGCGCGAGGAGGACGGGCGCCGTCGTGGCGAGGAACAGCGAGCTCAGGAAGTCGTCGGCGTGTCCGTGGGCGAACTTCGCGATGGTGTTCGCCGTCGCCGGGACGACGAGCAACAGGTCGGAGGCCGTGGCCAGGGCGATGTGCTCGATGTCGGCGTTCAGGCCGGGCGCCCACTGGCTCGTCACGACGCGCCGGCGCGTGATGGCCTCGAAGGTCAGCTCGCCGACGAAGCGCCGCGCGCTCCGCGACATGACGACCGTGACGTCGTGTCCACGTTTCTGCAGCCCCCGCACGACCTCGACGGCCTTGTACGCGCCGATGCCGCCCGTGACGCCCACCGTGATGCGTGCCATGCCTGCGCTCCCCGGCCGCGCTACCGCGGCGCCTGCGCCGTGAAGAAGGTCCGGACGATCGCGTCGGCGACGCCGGTCATCCGGTGCGCGCGCGACCGCTCGGCCGCGATGATCTCCTGGAGCCGCACGACGGTGGACTCCAGGTCGTCGTTCACCACGACGTATTCGTACTCCTTGTAGCTGGACACTTCGGCGCGCGCGGTCTCGAGACGCCGCTGCAACGCCGCCTCGGAGTCGGTGCTCCGGCCGCGCAGGCGACGCTCCAGCACCTGGAACGACGGCGGCATCACGAACACGGCGGTGTGATCGGTGCCGCGCTGCCGGACCTGGCGCGCGCCCTGCACGTCGATGACCAGCACGACGTCCTGCCCCCGGTCGAGCATCGCCTCGACGTCCGCGGCGCGCGTGCCGTACAGGTTGCCGAAGACGTCCGCCCATTCGAGGAACGCGTTCCCGGCGACCATGGCCTCGAACGCGTCGCGGGTGATGAACTGGTAGTCCACACCGTCGCGCTCGCCGGGCCGCAGCGGGCGGGAGGTGTACGAGCGGGACATGCGGAGGTTCGGGAGGATCTGCACCAGGCGCTCGACGAGCGTCGTCTTGCCGGTGCCCGAGGGCGCCGAGATCACGAACAGCAGGCCCCGGCTATTCGACATTCTGGACTTGTTCCTTCATCCGCTCGAGCTCGGCCTTGAGCGTGATGATGTGCTCGGACACCTGCACCCCGTCGGCCTTGCTGCCGATGGTGTTGACCTCGCGGTTCATCTCCTGGAGCAGGAAGTCGAGCTTGCGGCCGCACGGCTCGTCGCCGTCGGTGAGCGCGTCCCAGTGATCCAGGTGCGCCCGGAACCGCGTGACCTCCTCGCTGATGTCGGATCGCTGCGCGGCGCGCACCACCTCCTGGGCCAGGACGGCCTGATCGATCGGCAGCGTGGCGCTCAGCTCGCGCGCGCGTTCCAGGAGCCGGGCCTCGAGCTGCGCCCGGCCGTCGTCGGCCGCCGCCACCACCTGATCCAGGAGACCCGCGAGGAGACGCTTGCGGGCGGCCAGGTCGGCGCCCAGATGCGCGCCCTCGCGCGAGCGCATCTCGTTCAGGGCCGTCAGCGCCCGCCCGACGACGCCGTCCACGGCCGCCGCCCAGCCCGCGCTGCCGTCGGCCTCGGCCGCGCGTTCGCGGATCGAGAACGCCTGCGGGAGCCGCAGCAGGTCGCCCGGCGTGAGGGCCCCCTGCACGAGGCCGGCCGCCGTCGCCGGCGCCAGCGCCGCCGTCAGCGCCGAGACGAAGGCCTGGTTCAGTTCCACGTCGGGCGCGGCCGCCGCCCGCGGCTGGAGCGAGGCCTGGAACTCCACCCGCCCCCTGGCCACCTGCGCCTGCACCAGGGCGCGCACGCGCGGCTCGAGATCGGCCAGCGCCGCCGGCAGCCGCACCTGGAGATCCAGGAAGCGGTGGTTGACGGCCCGGATCGTCACGGCGACCGCCCCGCGCTCGTCGTCCGCCGTCGCCGACGCGAACCCCGTCATGCTCCTCATCATCGTCCGGCCGTCTCCCTTCGCGTGCCGCCCGTCAGGGACGGGGCGCGGCGATCGCTCGCTGGGCCTTCCGCGTGTCGGCGAACTGCGCGCGGTGCAGGCGGGCGTACGCCCCGTCGAGCGCCAGCAGCTCGTCGTGCCGGCCCGACTCCACGAGCCGCCCGCGCTCCAGCACGAGAATCATATCCGCACGCTCGACCGTGGACAGCCGGTGCGCGATCACGAACGAGGTGCGGCCGCGCATCAGGGCGGAGAGCGCGTCCTGCACCAGGCGCTCGGACTCCGAGTCGAGCGACGAGGTGGCTTCGTCCAGGATGAGCAGCGGCGCGTCTCTCAGGATCGCGCGGGCGATCGCGAGCCGCTGGCGCTGGCCGCCCGACAGGCGCTGGCCCCGCTCGCCGATCCGGGTGGCGTAGCCCGACGGCTGCGCCACGATGAACTCGTGCGCGTGGGCCGCGCGCGCGGCGCGCTCCACGTCGGCCTGGGTGGCCGCCGGCATGCCGTAGGCGACGTTGGCGGCGATCGTGTCGTCGAAGAGCACCGTCTCCTGGGTGACGATGGCGATCTGCCGGCGGAGCGAGGCGAGCGTCACGTCCCGCACGTCGTGGTCGTCCACCAGCACCGCCCCGGCGGTCACGTCGTAGAACCGCGGCAAGAGGTTCGCCAGCGTCGTCTTGCCGGCGCCGCTCCGGCCCACGATCGCCACGAGCTGCCCCGCGCGCACCACGGTCGAGACGCCGCTCAGGACGTGCTTGCCGTGGCCGTCGTCGTAGCCGAAGGTGACGTCCCGGAACTCGACGAGCCGCTCGAAGCGCGGCAGGTCCACGGCGCCCGGCCGCTCGCGGACTTCGGTGTCGGTGTCGAGCAGCTCGAACACCCGCTCCCCGGCGGCCGCCGCCTGCTGCAGGTTCGCGTTGACCCGGGTCAACTTCTTCACCGGGCCGTACATGAGCAGCAGGGCGGCCACGAAACTCGTGAACTCGCCAGGCGTCAGGCGGCCGGCCGCGATCTGGCCGCTGCCGTACCAGAGGGCGCCGACGATGGCCAGGCCGCCCAGGGCTTCCATGAGCGGCGGCAGCACCGACAGGACGCCGGTGACGCTCATGTTCGTGCGGTACAGGTCGTCGGACGCGGCCCGGAACTTCTCGCTCTCCCGGCCCTCGGCCATGAAGGCCTTGACGATCCGGTGCCCGGCGAAGGCCTCGCCGGCGACGTGCGACAGGCGCTCGAGCGCCTCCTGGCTGCGGCGCGACACCGTGCGGAGGCGCCGGCCGAGCCGCGCCAGCGGGTAGACGACGATCGGCGCCGCGGTCAGGCACACGAGCGCCAGCCCGCCGTCGATGTACACCAGGAGGCCCGCGTAGCCCACCACCGTCAGCGTCTCGCGCGCGAGGTCCCCGATGGTTTCCGAGACCGCGCGCTGCACCAGCCCGACGTCGTTGTTCACGCGCGAGAGCAGCTGCCCGGTCGTCCGCTTGGCGAAGAAGGCCGCCGATTGCCCCAGCGTGTGTTCGAACAGCTCGTTCCTGAGCGTCCGCACCACGCGGTGCCCGAGGTCGTCCATCCAGTAGCTCGACAGGAAGTTGCCGATGCCCTTGACGACGTACACGGTCATGATGGCGGCCGCCACGAACCCGAGCGACTCGCGGGCCCGGAGCACGTCGTCCAGGATGGGCTTGACGAGCCACGCGAGCGCCGCCGAGGCGGCCCCGTAGAGCAGCATCGCCCCCAGTGCGCCGCCGATCACGAGCCGGTGCGGCGCGGCGTATCGGAGGAGGCGGCGCAGCGGATCCATCGTGGTTCGGCCTAGCGGGCGACGGCCGTGCGGTAGCCTCCAGGGCGTGCGGCGTGCCAGCGGGCGGCGTGGGACACGATCGTCTCGAGGTCGCTCATCACGGGCCGCCAGCCGAGCTCGGCCTGCACCTTCGCGCTCGACGCGTACAGGGCCGACGGATCGCCGTCGCGCCTCGGGGCGGGGGTCCAGTCGACGGGGGCGCCCACCACCCGGCCCACCGTGTCGATCACCTCGCGCACGGACCACGGGCGGCCCGTGCCGACGTTGTACTGCGCCGACGGCGCGCCGGCCTCGAGCGCGGCCAGCGCCCGGACGTGGGCATCGGCCAGGTCGGCGACGTGCACGTAGTCGCGCAGGCAGGTGCCGTCGGGCGTCGGGTAGTCGAGACCGAACACCTTCAACCCGGCCCCGCCGCGCGCCGCCGCGATGGCGAGCGGAATCAGGTGGATCTCCGGCTCGTGATCCTCGCCGAGCTCGCCGTCGGGATCCGCGCCGGCCGCGTTGAAGTACCGGAGCGCGATCGACCGCAGGCCGTGCGCCCGATCGAAGTGCGTCAGCGCGCGCTCCACCGCCAGCTTCGACTCGCCGTAGGCGTTGACCGGATGCTGCGGGTGGTCCTCGGTGAGCGGCAGGCGCTGCGGCTCGCCGTAGGTCGCGCACGTGGACGAGAACACGAACCGTGTCACCCCCTCGGCCACCATCGCGTCGAGGAGCCGCAGCGAGCCCGTGAGGTTGTTCTCGTAGTACTTCCCGGGATCGCGGACCGACTCCCCCACCGCCAGCCACGCGGCGAAGTGCATCACGGCGTCGATGCGATGCGCGGCCAGCGCGCGGCGGACCGCATCCTGGTCGTGCACGCGGGCCGTGATGAGCGGGAGCCCCCGGACGGCCTCGGCGTGCCCGGCCGAGAGGTCGTCGAGGACCACGACGTCGTGCCCGGCGGCGACGAGGGCCTTGGCGGTGTGGCTGCCGATGTAGCCGGCCCCACCCGTGACCAGCACCCGCGCCATCCTCAGCGTCCGATCGAGAAGTAGGTGAAGCCCAGCGCCTTCATCTGGTCGGGCTGGTAGATGTTGCGGCCGTCGAAGATCACGGGCGACTTGAGCAGCTTCCGCATCCGCTGGAAGTCGGGCTCCCGGAATTCCTGCCACTCGGTGAGGATGGCGAGCCCGTCGGCGCCCTTGAGGGCGTCGTAGTTGCGCGTCGTGTAGGTGACGCCCTTGAAGAGGCCCTTGGCCGTGTCCATCGCCTCGGGGTCGTGCGCCTGCACCTTGGCGCCCTTCTCGAGCAGCGTCTTGATGATGGGAATGGCGGGCGCCTCGCGCATGTCGTCGGTCTTCGGCTTGAAGGCCAGGCCCCACACGGCGATGGTCTTGCCCTTGAGCGTGCCGAAGTGGGCTTCCATCTTCTTCAGCAGCACCCGCTTCTGCGACTCGTTCACGGCCTCGACGGCCTT